>PUKR01000144.1 GCA_003552365.1 Syntrophomonadaceae bacterium | reverse complement strand
TGAAAATCAGGGATTTAATCCAGGTCCCCCCGGTACGTACGGTTATCCGTCTTGCCGACCTGCATAATAGAGATCTGCGGCGTCACATGGTTGAAACCTTTATCCTTACCTCCGAGGTTAACTTCACCCTCACTAATATATTCAAAAAGATTGCCACTTCACTGGGAGAGGGCTTTTTCGTGATTGGAAATTACGGGTCGGGAAAGTCTCACCTTTTAAACATATTAAGTTTGACTCTCGGCGAAGAAGAAGCACGTCAAGAATTTTGCAAAACCTGCCGGGAAAGTAAAACCACCGATGATAAACTACCGGGCCTGGCCAATCAAGCTGCTTCTAAAAATCCACTGGTTGTAGAAATATCCCTGGTAGAACACAGCAACCGCGAGTACCTGGAAGAAATCATTCTGAAACAGGTGACGGCAAAACTGAAAGAGCGTGGAGCACCCGAAACCAATGAGTTTTCAACCCTTTCCGAACCGGATGAAGAAACGGGAAAGTTACCTGCCGACCTGTTGGAATTACCCCGCCAGGATGCTTTTGATAAAATAAACCTGGCCTTAAAGCAAAAAGGATATGGTGGATTGCTGCTGCTTGTTGATGAACTCTCTGAATTCTTGCGCTCAAAAGAAAACCCCCGGGCTTACAACGAAGATATCCGTTTTTTGCAGTATCTTGGTGAGTTCGCTGAAGCAGTTCCGGCCTGGATTATCGCCACTATGCAGGAAAATATTGAAAATACCGGCTCCCTTTCCGGGGAACTGCTTCATAAAATTAAGGACCGCTACCCGGTCCGTTTTCAACTTTCCGGTGAGCATGTCAAAGAGATTGTATCCGGACGCCTGGTTCAAAAAACAGAGCACGCCGATCAGGCCCTGCCGCAGATCCTGGAAGAACTGCACAACGCCTTTGCCACCCTGCCTTTTTCCAGGGAAGATTTCTTTGAATTATACCCGGTTCACCCGGCTACAGTGGATTTACTGGACGAACTGCGCCCCTTGTTTTCCCAGCACCGCGGTGTAATTGATTTTATTCATTACCGCCTGGTGGGAGATGACAGGAGAAGTATACCTCCTTTCTTAGATCAACCGGCAGAAAATCTCCTAACTCCTGATCATATCTTCGATCATTTCCGGGAACGCATCCGGGAAACCGTTGAAACCAACCCTTACAGCGACCAGGTATTTCACTACTATGAACGGGAAGCAGAAAATATCTTCAGTGATTCCACCGATGCAGAAGTGTCTTTAAAACTGCTCAAGCTGCTTATCATCGGATCCCTTGCCAGGGCGCCAAAACGGTTCACCGCCGGGGAATTGGTCCAGCTGCTCCTTTACCGTTACAGCGGTTTGGAAAGCAGCATCAATTATGACTACATAGAAGAAATAATGGAAAAACTTTATGCCCATGGCGCCTACATTTCTTTAAAAGAAAACGAAAAAGGCGAACCGACCTATTCCATCGATCTCAAGGCCGATGTAACCCTGTTAATGCAAAAGAAGTTAACCAGTATCGCCTCCTCCCTGGCCCCGGCTGACCAAAGGATCATCGACGGGCTTTTGCCCTGGCTTGATGAAACTTATTTACCTTTAAACAAACTGCAGGAAGAACCGTTTAAAGACGAAGAAATCACCTGGCAAAATACTACGCGAACCGGTAAAGTAATCTTTAAGTCTCCGGCGGAACTATCCGGGGATGCACTGGAGGACTTACGGGAAGAACTGCACCAAAAAGAAACCGACTTTGCTTTTTTCCTTGTACCGCCCTATTTTTCTAGCCAGGATAATAGAAGTTCTTTTTCCTGGCAATCATTTTTGGAAGAATGTGACCTCGCACTACGCCGCTGCCTGGCTCTGTGGGTGCCCCGTGAAATCTCATCCGCCGAGGAAGAACAGCTGCGTAATGCTTATGCCCATTTGCTGCTCAAAGAAGAATATGCGGCAGATAACAGCCCCACCGGCCGTCAAATAAGCAAGCAAGTTGAAACCCGGTTCGGAGAAGAAATAGGAAAGGTTAAAGATATTTTTCGCAACCTGTACTTCCAGGGCCATTTGCGTGCCGGTGAGCACATGCCCGCCCCATCTTCTTACGGATACATGCCTTTTAAGGAATTGATCACCCGGGTTGCCGCTGAAATTTTAAAAGCCCGCTATCCCCGGCACAGCGAAATCCGCCCCTTGAGCGAACAGGTAAGCGGCAGCTTAATACAAAGGACTCTCGACTTGCTGTTTTCCCCGCACCTTGAAGAAGAGAACATCGAGCGGGGAACCAGGATGATGATTGAAAGCTACCTGGTACCCCTGGGCCTGGTCAAAAAGAAAGGCCAAAACTATCAACTCGAAATTAATCCAAAAACATCGCCGTTAACTGCCGAATTCCTGGCCAGGATCCCTGAAGAAGGACAAATTAGCCTGGAGCGGCTCTACCGCCACCTGCGCAAGGGCCCCTTCGGGCTTAATGCCACCTGTTTCCAGGTGCTGGGCACCGCCGCTATCTTAAGCGGGGCAATCACAGCGTACCAGGGAAATAAAAGGCTGGGTCCTTCACAGGTTAATTACTACCGGTTCTGGAACATTGAAGCAGTGGGGCCCGGGAGTTTAATCAGGCCCGAGCTGCAAAAAATTTTAACCGGGCTTCCATTTCTACCGGCAAAACTGCGCAGCGGTCCCCTTACTTTCACCGCCCAACAGCAGGCCTGGGAAGCAGTTATTTCTTTTAAAGTGGAGTGGAGCAAAAAAACTGCGGAAATTAACAAGCGGATTGAACAATTGAAAAACTACCCCTTCTTTGCCTCTGTCAACTGGGACAACCTCAGTAAAGCGGTAAACCGTTTTAACACTTTTTTGGACGAGATCAAAACATCCTATGCTTCCCGGGAAGGCCTCGAACGTTTTCTCACTGCATGCCAGTCTTCTCCCTTACTGGTTGATGACTGGCAACGCCTTACCGCCCTGGAACAATTTTTCAATGATGATTTGTCTGAAATACTGCGCCTGGGACATTACCTTAAAGATGAAACCTTAAAAATCCCTGCAGACGAAAATTACGAAGAGCTGCGCCGGCGTTACCAGGTTTTGATTGATCTTTTAGAAGAGGAAGCCCTTCTCTGGGAAGAAAAATACCGGGAAAGATTAAAACGGGAATTTAAACAGTTCCAGGTGGAATATAGCGCCGTTTATCTTTCTGAACACAACCGGGAGGTAGGTCCGGATCGCATGAAACCATACCGGGCCATCCTTGAAACAGAAGCCTACCGGTTACTCCGGCAGCTGGGCCAGGTCAATGCCTTAGTGGTAAAAAACGACCTGGTTAGCGTAAACAGGGCGCTGGCCCAACCACTTGAAAGAGAATGCCAGGCCGCAAATGAACTGCTGCTTGCAGAACGCCCGGCCTGCACCTGCGGGTTTTTACTCGGGGAAGAGCTTGAGCTGCCGGCCAAAGACGGTGTAGAAAAGCAGGTTTTAGAAGGGCTGCGGGAATATGTAAGAGCGCTTCAAAATAGAGAAGAAAGACAAAAAATTAAAGCCCATGCAGAACATCTTGAACTTATCGGCAGGCGGCGGGAAGCGGAACCCCTGCACAATATTCTAAATATTGATGCTGCTGTCAACGGAAGTGAACTGGTTAAGAAGCTAAAACCTTTGATCAATCAGAACTCAGTAGCTCAAATTAACCGTGCCTTGACCGGTGATGCCATCATTGCCGAGCGTTCGTTCAAGGATCTGCAGGAGATGCTTGCCGATCGAGTCTTCCATACAGAACAATTAAAAGAATTATTTCAAAGCTGGCTGGAAGGAGGGGAAACAAAACCACCCGATTATATCAGGGTAGCCGGGCAAGACCGGCCGGAGATGGAATCCCGGGAAAGTGACAGTAATGCTTCTAATAAGGAAAAACATGTAATCAAAACTATCTTGGATGACAGGTTCCCCAGCCTGGTCGGACCGGCCGGGCAACTCGGCGAAGTAAACCTTATTGCTCTGGCCCTTTTGTGGAGCTGGCTAAAAATTTACTGCCCCTTCACTGAAAAAAAGGGAACGGAAAAAGAAGACCCTCACTCGCTTTTTAAAATGCTTATCGACGGTCAAACTGAACCTTTAATCCAAACCTGGTATGATTACAGCGAAGATCTGGCCGCCCTGGGAGAATATTTGCTGGCCGAACAGGATAACCTGCCGGAAGGTTTTATGGAACAGGCCGCAGATAAAGCGACCGGCCTGGTTTCCCCGGAACAACTGCTAGATAGCTATTATCGCTTAAGTGGTGCCGAATACAACCGGTTTGAACCTTTAATCGAAATACTGGTTGACGAACCATTTTTCCAGGCAGTAAGCAAAAAGACCGCCGAAAAACTGGCTATGCTTATATCCGCAGAAGAATCTGCGCCTCAGCTGAATATCATAACCGGCATGTTCCGGGAAGTATTAAAAACCGCAGCCAGGGACAGGCCCGGCCTGGGCATTTCCCACCGGGAAAAAAAACAAAACTACCTGGAAACCCTCCATACCCTGGCCGAATGCAACCGGATCCTGCGCGAAACTGAAAAGATAGCCCAGAATCCCCCGCCCAGCGATAAGCACTGGGAACGTTTTTATACTATGCTTGCACCATTTGAGCTCTCCCTACAAAAGCTTGAAAGTATGCAGGGTTATAGTTTAATCCCCGAGGTAACTGTCAAGAGGTGGCAGCGCCATTATGCATCCCTGCTTGAAACGCTTAACAGTAGTTTTGCTGCTCATTACAAGCAGGAAGACTCCCCAAATCGGCAAAGTTTGCGAAGCCTGTTCAACCGGTTTCCTTCATGGGTAGTCAAAGAAGAGAAAACCCGGGGGGTTTACCTGGTAATCATTGACGGGGCCAGGCTCGATACCTGGAAGGAAATATTAGACTACTCCATTGCCAACTACGAATTTGAGATTTTACGTGAAGGCCTCTTGTGGGCGCTTCAACCAACAAACACGGAAACACAGTTACAACCCTTGAAAGACGAGGGAATTCTCGGTCATGTGCTTAATATGGATGAACAACTATTAGCTGAACTGGTCTCCGACCCGGAATCTTTTCTTGAAGCGGTAGATAATAGAAAAGCAATCGAAAATCCATCCAGTCCCTTGAAAGCGGTAAAATACAATTTTGTGGATGAAAAATTCCATGCTTCAAGGGATCTACTGCCTATCCTCCTGGAAGAACTGCTCATGCAAAGCAGGAAAAAGCTACTTCCTTTCCTGGAATACCTTGCCGCGGGAGATCTTTTACTCCTGGTTGCCGATCACGGCTTTAAAACTAATTTTTACCACGATAAATCCAACAAGGAAGACCCGCTATATTTACACGGCGGAGATACATTTTTCGAAGTTTTAGCCCCCTGGGCCATGTTAAAGAAAAAATAAGAGCAATCCTGTATTTTTTAACTTGATTGCTCACTCCGGGCCTGTGTTTTCAATTTGCTGCCACGCCAGCCAATAGTTTATTTTACACCTAGATAAACCCTAAGGAAAAATATGGCATAATTATGATTACCGGCCTTTCTCTGGTATAATATGAATGATACTGTCTCTGCCCTGCTGCGTTATCGATGAGGGACATTGCAGGTAAAGCGGTTGCAATGGCCGTTGAGCAAAGGCTGCAGCCGGTCGGCCTGCATGGAGGCAGGCTGCCGAGGCCTTAAACCTTAGATGGCGAATGCTAGAGTATAACAAAGCGAAAGCCTGCAGCTGAGTCGCCGCCATTTCCCTCAGGTGAGCCGACACCGGTCCCAAATGCAGCATGGCTGAGCAGACACTAATATAAAAGTAAAGGATGCATAAACATGAACAGTGACCTTGCAGGTGCGGGAATCCTCCTTGCCTATTACTTAATAATCGTCGCCCTTCTGCCAATTCTTTTAAAGTACTTATTCAAGGTGCAAACTGAATATATCAGGAAGACCCACCATATTGCCTACAGCCTCTCCATTTTTTTGTTGTTGAATTTATTCAGCACCTGGTATTATGCTGTAGGAGCGGCATTTTTGCTCATGCTGCTCGGTTATCCCGCCCTTTTAATAGTTGAAAAAACTTCTTTCTATCGTCAATATTTTGTCGATCGGACTAAGGGAAAGGGTGAACTGAGGAAACAGTTGGTCTATGTTCAGCTCAGTTTTGCGCTGCTCATCTTTATTTTCTGGGGTTTGCTCGGCACCAGCTGGCACTATATAGCAGCGGTTGCCGTTATGGGCTGGGGATTTGGCGATGCAGCGGCAGCCCTGGTAGGAAAAGCTTTTGGCAAAAGACGTATGCTGCACCGTTATATTGAGAAGGCAAAAACTTTTGAAGGAACAATCGCCATGATTGTAGCGGCAGGCATGGCCACTTTTTTCACCCTCCTTTTTTATGCCGGGCTGCCCTGGCTACAAAGCCTGCTTATTTCACTGGTAGCAGCCCCTGTCTGCGGTATCGTAGAGTTGTTTTCGAAACAGGGCAGCGACACCATAACCGTACCACTTTCCGCCTCAGCGGTGATCATTCCCCTGGTCTACCTTTTCAGCGTATTGGGGTGGTAATATGAGTGCCCTGTCGCAAACCCAGGTGGCAAAGCGCGAAAAGACATTGATTACCGCCCTTCTGCTCAGCATGTGGGCCCCTTTAACCACCGGAATTGCCGTTATATTAAGCCATTCCACCACCCAGCTGGCCGATTTTATCCGCCGCACGGTAGAATTAATTGCTTTATTTATCTCCTGGCGGGTTTTCCGTTACGTGGAAAAGGGTCAAGAAGTAACTGCTGAAAAGAAAAAGCGGCTGGAGATGCTTGCCGGGGTAAGCGTTGCTATTGCCCTGGGAGTATCAGGCCTGGTTATGTTTACCATAACCCTGGCCAGGCTTGACGCCTTTGAACCGGGAGGCAATGTTTACCCGGGGCTGGCTATAGCCGCGCTGGGATTGATTACCAACTCCTGGTTCTTTTTGCGTTACAAAAAAATGACCGCTGAACATTACAACCCGGTGATAGATGCCCAGCGCTTGATGTACCGGGCCAAGGCCGGTGTCGACCTCTGCGTGATTATCGCCCTATCTTCCGTGGCAATAGCTCCCGCAGCAGCTTTAACCCGGTATGTAGATTCCCTGGGGTCCTTAGCCGTGGCCTTTTACCTGTTATGGAGCGCCATAAACACCTTAAAAACAACCCTTAAAAATGCCAGCGCAGCTGAAGCTTCACCCGGTAATCAAGATAGTTTCCAGCAACGCTCTACCGGAGACGCTAGGAATTAACAAGTTAAAACTCGCAGGAATTAACCGTCCTGGGAAACGGAATTACATCCCTGATATTGCTCACCCCGGTTAAGTACATCAAAATCCTTTCAAAGCCCAAACCAAAACCGGCATGCTTTACTCCGCCGTATTTGCGCAGGTCCATGTACCACCATAGATCCTCGCTGTTAATATTAAAGTCAGCCATGCTTTGTTCTAAAACTTCCGCTCTTTCTTCCCTCTGGCTGCCCCCAATTATCTCACCGACCCCGGGGACCAAAAGGTCCATGGCCGCCACCGTATTTTGATCATGGTTAACCCGCATATAAAAAGCTTTAATGCTCCGGGGATAATCGGTAACAAATACGGGTTTTTGATAAACTTTTTCCGTTAAGCACCGTTCATGTTCAGTCTGCAAATCCCGGCCCCATTCAACCGGATATTCAAATTTTTGCCCGGTTTTTTGAAGCTGTTCCACGGCTTCCGTGTAAGTAATCCGGGCAAACTTTGAGTTTACTATCTGTTCGAGCCTTTCCTTTAAACCCTTGTCTACAAACTGGTTGAAGAAATCCATTTCTGTTTTCGCATTTTCCAAAAGGTAATTGATTAAGTACCTGACCATATCTTCAGCCAGGTCCATGTTATCGTTAATATCGGCAAAAGCAATTTCAGGTTCAATCATCCAGAATTCAGCGGCATGCCGCGGAGTATTGGAGTTCTCTGCCCTGAAAGTGGGTCCGAAAGTGTAAACGTCCTTAAAGGCAAGAGCAAAGGCCTCTGCTTCCAGCTGTCCGCTAACGGTAAGGTTGGCCCTTTTGCCGAAGAAATCCCGGGAGTAGTCTACCGTTCCGGCATCTGTAATGGGCGGTTCTTTTGGATCAAGGGTGGTGACCCTGAACAACTCCCCTGCTCCCTCGGCGTCATTTGCTGTAATAATCGGCGAGTGAAGGTAAATAAATCCCCGTTCCTGGAAAAACCTGTGGATGGCAAAAGCCAAAAGCGAACGAACCCTAAATACGGCGTTGAAAAAGTTTGTCCGGGGCCGCAGGTGGGCCACCTCTCGTAAAAACTCCCGGCTGTGCCTTTTGGGCTGGATCGGGTAATCAGCAGGTGAAGCCCCTTCCAGGTTAACTTCTGCAGCCTTGATCTCGAAGGGTTGCCTGGCTTCAGGAGTCAAAACCACTTTTCCTGCAGCCCTGATAGCCGAACCTACGCCCATCGCTGCCACCTGGTCGTAGTTTTCTAAAAATTCTCTTTCATACACTACCTGGACTGTATTAAAATGGGTGCCATCATTTAAAGCAATAAACCCGAAAGATTTCTGGTCCCGGTTATTTCTGATCCACCCATACACTGCAACCTGTTTATCTGCATAATTTTCGGGATTGGCAACTAATTCTCTGACCGTTGCGTATTCCATTTTAATCCCCCTTTGATATTTGTGCTCACAAAATTTTAAATGAGCATTTGTTTACTATCAAAATAACTTATCAAAGATCAAGCCATCGCATTAGCATAGACCAGGATTAGGGCAGCGATTGTAACTGCCAGGATTAGGGCAAGGGCCACTATAAGTTTTATTTCAGCCATTCTTTCCTTCCTGGAAATATTGTTTTTAGCCTGCTCTTTTTTTCGCTTATCCACATTTTTGCTTTTGGAAAAAGGGTACTTAGCTTTATTCATCAGCTGTAAAAGATATTCATTCATACCCTTAAACTCCTTTAGGCAGATAACCCGGGATAAAATATTTCAGGTATTGAGTGCCTGCCAGGCAATTAACCCTTGTTTTTCACCTTGGCCCAACTATCTTTCAGGGCCACGATGCGGTTAAATGCCGGCATGCCCTCTTCCGAGGCAACGGGATCGTAATAGAAATACCCCTTGCGTAAGAATTGGAAGCGGCTGCCCGGAAAAACCTCCTCAACCGCCGGTTCAACGGGCACATTTTCACAGACAACAAGCGACTGCGGGTTAATATTGTTAATAAAGTCAATATCTCTTTCTTCTTCCGGCTGTTCAATGGTAAACAGCTTGTCATAAAGGTTGACTTTAACCCGGGTTGCATACCCGGTTGAAACCCAGTGGATCACTCCTTTTACTTTCTTGCCGCTGGTATCATTGCCGCTTCTTGTTTGCGGGTCATAGGTGCAGCGAAGTTCGCTGACAATTCCCTGTGAATCCTTAATCACTTCTTCACACTTTATGATATAAGCTCCTTTTAAGCGCACTTCCCTGCCCGGGGCCAGGCGGAAAAACTTTTTGGGAGGATCTTCCATGAAATCATCACGCTCGATATAAAGTTCCCCGCTGAAGGGTACTTCCCTGGTTCCGGCACTTTCATCCCCGGGTATATTCTCCATCTCCATCATCTCCGATTCTCCCTCGGGCCAGTTGGTAATTACCACCTTAACGGGGTCTAAAACGGCCATCAAGCGAGGTGCGGTGGTTTCCAGTTCCTGCCGGATACAGTGCTCAAGCAAAGCCAAATCGGCGATGCTGTCAGCCCTGGAAACGCCAACCCTTTCCTGGAAGTCTGCAATTGCTGCCGGAGTAAAGCCCCGCCTGCGCATTCCTGCAATAGTGGGCATGCGGGGATCGTTCCAACCTTGAACATATTTTTCTTCCACCAGGCGCCTCAGTTTTCGCTTGCTCATCACCGTATAAGTTAAATCCAGGCGGGCAAATTCAGTCTGCCTGGAACGATACTTAACCACTTCCGGATACAGTTCCATTGCATTATCAACAATCCAGTCATAAAGCGGGCGATGATCGGTATACTCAATAGAGCACAGGGAATGGGTAATCCCTTCATGGGCGTCGGAAAAGGGATGGTCAAAATCGTACATCGGGTAGATACACCATTTATCCCCGGTGCGGTGGTGAGCAGTGTGCAGAATACGGTAAATAACCGGATCGCGCATATTTAAGTTGCCGGAAGTCATATCGATTTTAGCCCGGAGCACCCGGCTGCCGTCAGGGAATTCTCCCTTTCTCATCCTTTCAAACAAATCCAGGTTCTCCTCAATTGAACGATTACGGTAAGGGCTTTCTGTGCCGGGTTCGGTCAAAGTCCCCCGGTATTCCCTGATTTCCTCCTGGTTCAAGTCACAAACATAAGCCCTTCCGGCCTTGATCAAACGAAGCGCAAATTCATACTTGACATCAAAATAATCCGAGCTAAAAAAGAGGCGATCTTCCCAGTCCGCACCCAGCCAGCGGATATCTTCCATAATGGAATCGACAAATTCCTGCTCTTCCTTAATCGGGTTGGTATCGTCAAAACGCAGGTTGAACTTGCCGTTAAAAATACGGGCTAACTTAAAATTTAAAAGAATCGCCCGGGCATGACCGATATGTAAATAGCCGTTGGGTTCGGGCGGAAAACGGGTATGAACACATTTATCACCAAGAGCCCCCTTTTCCACATCTTCCTTAATCATGTTGTAAATAAAATTGGTCATTGCTTGATTGTCATTTTTTGCGTGCATCGATCATATCTCCTTTACACTGCCAGGCATATGCCTGTAATTCTTGCCTGCGTATTTATTCTACCGTAACACTTTTAGCCAGGTTGCGGGGCTTGTCAACTGCGCTGCCACGGGCCAGGGCTGCATAATAAGCGATCAATTGGGTGGGGACTACACTGAGTACCGGGGTCAGCAAATTGTGCACAGGAGGCAGGTAGAAAACAGAATCGACCTGGTTTTGAACATCATCAAAGCCTTCCTGGGCGATAGCAAAAACTTCACCGCCCCTGGCGTTTATTTCCTGGATGTTGCTTAATGCCTTATCAAGAACTGCCTCCTGGGTCACCAGGGCTATAACCGGGATGCCGTCCACAATCAGGGCGAGCGGGCCGTGCTTAAGCTCACCGGCGGCACAGGCTTCGGCGTGAATATAAGAGATTTCTTTTAGCTTTAAAGATCCTTCCATGGCTACCGGGGAATCAAGATTACGCCCTACAAAAAAAGCGCTCTCCCATTTTGCCAGGTGGTCACAATAAGTTTTTAACCTGGCAACATTTTCTTCATTAAGGACCGAGTTAAGTTTGCCGGGAAGAGATTGCAAGCCTTTGACAAGCCCCATTGCTTCTTCCACGGGCAAAACCCCCCTGCTTTCACCAAGATAAATGGCGAACAGGTAGAGGGCAATCAGCTGGGTCAGGTAAGCCTTGGTTGAAGCCACAGCAATTTCAGGGCCGGCCCAGGTATAAAGGACATGATCGGCTTCGCGGGAAACTGTACTGCCTACCACGTTGGTAATTGCCATAACATTAAGCCCCCTGGAACGTGCCAGGCGCAAGCCGGCCAGGGTATCTGCAGTTTCACCGGACTGGCTGATCACTATAACCAGGTGATTTTGCTCGAGCAAGGGTTCCCTGTAGCGAAATTCAGAGGCTACTTCGACCTCGACCGGAATCCCGACCAGCTTTTCTATAACCGCCTTTCCGACCAGGCCGGCATGGTAAGCGGTTCCGCAGGCTACAATAAATATTTTTTCCACCCTTTTAAGCTCATCAACCGAAAATTCCAGCTCGGAAAGGGATACCTTTCCTTCCCCGGCACTGATGCGCTGGCGAAGGGTCTCCCGCACTGCCACCGGCTGTTCCATAATTTCTTTTAACATGAAGTGGTCATAGCCGCCTTTTTCAGCAGCTTCCAGGTCCCAATCAATCTCAAGTGTATCCTTCTCCAGGATGTCTCCCTGCCGGTTGTAAACCACAACCCTGTCCGCAGTCAGCACAGCTAACTCCCCGTCTTCCAGGATGCAGGTTTTCCTGGTGTGAGTAAGAAGGGCCGGTATATCCGATGCTATTAAATTTTCGCCATCTCCATAACCGATTATCAAGGGGCTGTCCTTGCGGGCACATACCAATTTTTCCGGTTCACGAGAACTTGCCGCTACCAGGGCGTACGAACCCTCCACGTCCAGCAGTGCCCTGCGAAGAGCTTCAAAGAGATCTCCCCTGTAGTATTCTTCAATTAAGTGAGCAAGCACTTCTGTATCTGTTTCAGAGCGAAACTCATAGCCGCCCTCTATAGATAACCGGTCCCGCAGGGCCTGGTGGTTTTCAATAATACCGTTATGGACAACAACTATTTCACGGGAAGCACTGTAATGAGGATGCGCGTTTTCATCCGTGGGCCGCCCGTGAGTAGCCCAGCGAGTATGTCCCAGTCCCAGCCCGGCAGTGTTAAACTTCCCGTTAAGAGTTTTTTCCAGGTCACCAACTGAACCGGCAGCCTTGCATATTTCAAGTTTTCCGTTATCTTCAAGAGCCACTCCGGCTGAATCATATCCGCGGTACTCTAATTTTTTCAGGCCTTCGATTAATACATCTTTAGCACTTTTATTCCCGGTGTAACCAACTATGCCGCACATCAAATAAACCCCCGTTTTATCCTATATGCCTTTCTTTAAAGCCAGGTAATTAATTATGTCTGTTCTTTTGCGATTATTTCAGCCAGTTGATGGGCATACTGGTTGAGTTTCTCTTCGTCAAGAGGCGCTTCCAGCATCACCCTAATTTTCGCTTCGGTACCCGATGGCCGGACCAGCACTCGTCCATAGTCACCCAGCTCCCGCTCCACTTTTTCGATAGCTTCAGTGATTTTGGGGTTTTCCGACCAGCCCTCCCTGGTTGCCACTTTTTGATTAACCAGCACTTGTGGCAGACGCTCCAGGCTGGATGCAAGCTCCGATAAAGGCTTTTGCTTTTCGCTAACCACCTTTAACAGCTGCAGGGCTGTAAGCAACCCGTCCCCGGTGGTAGCATGCTCAGAAAAGATAATATGGCCTGATTGTTCACCGCCCAGTGAATAGCCGCCTTCCACCATTTTTTCAAGGACGTAGCGATCTCCAACCCTGGTCCGCACCACCTTGAGGCCGTGCTTTTCGGCTAAAATGTCAAGGCCCCCGTTGCTCATCACTGTAGTAACCAGGGTATTATCATGCAAAAGGCCCCTGGTAGCCATATCAATCGCGCATATAGCCATGATTGCATCCCCGTCAACCTCATTGCCCTTTTCATCAACAGCGATCAGGCGATCGGCATCACCATCAAAGGCAAGCCCCAGGTCGGATCCTGTTTTAATAACTTCTTCTCGCAGCCGGCCGGTTTCGGTTGCCCCGCAGTCAACATTTATCAAACTGCCATCGGGATGATCGTGCAGCATTTGCACTTTCGCACCGAGCTTTTGTAACAGCTCCCCCGCTACCCTGGAGGCTGCCCCGTGGGCACAATCTACTGCCAGGTTCAGCCCATTTAATGAAGGCGCGGCTTTCCTTAAATGTTCCATGTAATCCTGCATGGCTTCCTTATCAATAATAGTCTCACCAATTTGCGGGCCTTCCGGGCGGGGCAAGTTATCTTCCTCTTTAAAATAGTAACTTTCTATTTCGTTTTCAAGGGCATCAGGCAGCTTGTAGCCGCTGCTGTAAAAAATCTTCAGCCCGTTATCTTCTATCGGGTTGTGAGAAGCAGAGATGACTACGCCGGCTGCAGCCTGCAAGCTTTTGGTTAAATAAGCCACCCCTGGCGTAGAGATAACACCCAGCAGGCGAACATTTACTCCCACCGAGTTTATCCCCGCCGCCAGTGAACCTTCAAGCATCGAACCGGAAAGTCGGGTATCGCGTCCAATAACAAAAAAGGGGTCTGCATAATCCCGACCCAGCTTCCATGCGGCTATTCGCCCAATCTTATATGCAAGCTCGGGGGTTAAATCACGATTAGCCACCCCCCTGATCCCGTCAGTCCCAAAAAGTTTTCCCAATAATAATCCCTCCAGCGCAGTTGATTAAAGCCCGTAATATTAATTAATATTTATTCCGGTTTATCTTACATCAAAACATATTATCTACTGGTTCTATTTTAATTAATTAATCGCCACTATCTTCTTCCTCTTCTATCCGGTCCAATTCCAGCCTGACTGTGATTTCTTCCGGATCAATTAGCAGATCGCCGTTTATCCGCAGGGCATCGGCATCACGGGCAATTGGTTCAACCTCAATTCTATCTACAAGGCGCATTCCGGTGATATCTACCAGGGCGGTTACTTTGTCAATTTCCTGGAAACTGGATTCAGGAGCACCAATAAATACTTCCTCGGGATCTACCGTATAATCTGCTAACTCCCAGCCATCAGCCGGTTCACCGATAAAATCGATCTCTACCGGGAATTCACCGGCAAGCTGTTCTTCCACTGCAACCCGCACCTGTTCCGGTTCTATGGAAACCAGGCTTACTCCCCGGGGTGAACGTCCCTGCACCCTGACCAAATGCTTGCCCGGCTCCTTGTCAACCAGGTCGACAAAAGCATCAAGCTCCTGCATTGTCAAATCATCGAAATCCTCGGGCAGTCCTTCCAGGGTAAAATTTACAGATGATGGAATATCTGTAACCACATAATCCTGGCCCAGGTTTTCCACCCGTAAAGGCACATCCTGCCATGTCTTCCGGGCCGGTGTAGTCTGGGTAATTTTATCCCCGGTCACAAAAAGCCATAAAATAATTGCCAGGAAAACTGCCAGTAAGCGGGCAAAGTTGTTGCTTCTCAAAAACTTTTCCATTTCTATTTACTACTCCTCCATGACCAAAGACTAAAAGAATCATCTCGTTCGGGCTTACATAAATCGGTAAGAGCTTTACGTAATTTTTTCTCATCCAGGTAACGGGTTAAAACCCCGTCATGGGCCAGCGAAATAATCCCGGTTTCTTCAGAAATAATGATCGCTACCGCATCCGAATGCTCACTAATCCCTATGCCGGCACGGTGCCTGGTCCCCAGTTCCTTGCTCAGCCCCGGATCTTCAGTGAGGGGAAGGTAGCAGCCTGCGGCAATAATCTGGTCGCCCCGAATAATTACTGCACCATCATGCAGGGGACTGCGCGGGAAAAATATATTTACCAGCAATTCAGCCGTAACTGTACCATTTACAGGTATACCGGTTTCCACCCAATCTTTTAGGCCGGTAGAGCGCTCCATAACAATTAAAGCCCCGATCCGTTTCTTGACAAGGACCGGTATTGCCTTGGTCAGCTCATCGAGCATACTTTCAAATTCCTGGGCACTCCAGCTCCAGTAAGCGGTTTTAAAAATCTTGCCGCGGCCCAGCTGTTCAAGAGCACGGCGCAGCTCCGGCTGGAATACTATAGGAATGGCGATCAAACCGATCGTCAGGGTTTGGCTTAAAGTCCAGTGGAGGGTGTCAAAACCGATATGATCGCTGATTACCATGGCTAAAAGAAGGATAAATAAACCTTTTACCAGCTGTTCTGCCCGGGTGCCGCGAATAATTAAAATCAGGCGATAGAAGACGTATGCCATGATTAAGATGTCTACTATATCTCGCCATTCGACATTTAATTGCAATATTGCCGCCAGGATTCTTTCCAATACAGCCACTTTAGGTTGACTCCTCTTTTACTGGATCAAAAAATTATTGATTAGTAATGTTCAATTTTTCCCCTCATAATTACTTGGCTAAATATTCTCTGCCAGCCGAACAAATACCTGCAAACCAAGAAATAATTAGATTATCCCTTAACCTGGATTAAAATTAAGGCATTACTATATTTATCCGGTTGCGGCAATTGTTACAGTTAAACCCTGCCAGCCCTACCAGGCGCACCCGGTAAATACTGCGGGCAATTAATAAGTTGCCGCAGTGGGGACAGAGGGTATCGGACGCTCCAGGCAAATCGATATTACCCAAAAATACATAATGCAGGTGTTTACCGGCGACATCTTTTACCTGTTCCATCACTTCAGGAGTTGTGGGCGGCAAGTCAAGCTTGTACTGCGGGAAATAGCGGGAGTAGTGCAGCACCAGGTCCGGGTTCAGACCGCCCAACCAGCCGGCAAGCTTCTCCTGTTCTTCAATACTGTCATTGAGACCGGGAATTAACAGGCAGGTAACTTCGACATGACATTGCTTGACCGCCATTTCCACTGCTCCAACCACCGCTTCTCTTTCACCGTGGCAGTATTCCCGGTAAAAAGAATCATTAAAAGCTTTTACATCTATATTCATCGCATCAATAAATGGAAGCAATTCTTCAAACGGCTCGGGGTTGATGTACCCGTTTGTAACCAGCACATTTTTGTAACCATGCTCGTGCAAAAGCCGGGCCGTATCATAAACAAATTCGTACCATATCAGAGGTTCATTGTAAGTAAATGCCACGCCCGGCACCTGACCGGGCCCGCCTTTTTTTTCCAGCATTTTAAGGACTGCTTCCGGTTCAATCTTTTCTGCTGCCCGGTCAGGTTTTCCTCTTGACAGGGACCAGTTCTGGCAAAAGGAACAGAGCAAATTGCAGCCAAAAGTCCCGATGGACAGGATTGAAGATCCCGGGTAAAAATGGTAGAGCGGTTTTTTTTCTATCGGATCATGGTTAACTGCGGCAACGCATCCATAATTGGTGCTGTACAGTTCACCGCCCGATACATGCCGGACACCGCAGGTGCCATCTTTTCCTTCAGCAATCAAGCACCTGCGGGGACAAAGCAGGCAGCGGACACTTTCACCTTCTTTTGTATAGTAGCGAGCCTTGTGCAATATTAATTCCCCCTGTACACCGATTTCTCTAATCATAAATTAAACTTCTATTCCTCATATCGGGTTACCTTAAACCGGTAGATATCGACTTTATCAGCAGGCTGTATACCGGCTTTACGGCGGGCAATGTCAAGCTGTTCTTCAACACTGTCTACCCCTGCAAGATCGGGCAGCAGCAAACCCCTTCGCTGGCCGCTGCAAACCATAACTCCGTACTTTTCATGGTCAAGTTCCGCTTCACTGTCAACCCGCTCCAGGGGACTTAACACATCAACAGAAACCTTCAACTCCGGCAGTTCACTTTTCTTCACCGGCGGGAAGCGGGGATCTCGCACAGCAGCACTGACCGCGTTGGCGGCAATTTCTTCTGCCAAATTACTGCAAACCGGCTCAAAAGTACCTATACAGCCACGCAGCTGTCCTGCTTTCTTCAGAGAAACAAAGGCCCCGGCTTTGACAGCATATTCAGGGGGCAAATCATCAGGCAATCCGGGCAGTCTTTCTTTCTCTAAATAATAATCAAGTACTTCCCTGGCAAATTTTGCAGGATTTATGCTTGGATTTTCATTATCCATCAGTTGAGCCTCCTAATTAACCACTATTTGGATAAATGGCAGCGACCAGGTAACCTACACCAAATGGCCCTTCGTAGGAGATAACTTCGGTCTTGAACTTTTGACTATCAACCATGCCCAGGGCGATTACAAACGAGCGCAAACCGCATTCACCGGCTTCTTCAACCAACCCCTGGTCGATATTAAGAATATCATCTACGCGGCCGTCACGAATAAGTTCTACCAGCAGCTGATCAAATTCGCTGCCCCGGGGACTAAATCCGGCGGGTGCACCCGGGGTCAGGCGGTGAGAAAGATCGCCGCTGGCCACAACCGCGGTCGAAATTCCTCTCTTTTCCACGGCCTGTTTTAAATCCCTTCCAAACTGGTAGAGCTGCCTGTAGGGTTGAAAGCCAATCGTGATATGAACACCCGGAACAGATACTCCTGCTTCATTAAGATAATACAGGGGGACCATCGCCCCATGATCAAGTGTTTTCCCGCCGCTGAAACGCATATCGCGATCGGTCAACAATACCGGTTTAACCGGGCTGGCAGAAGATTCCTCCACCAGTAAATCGATCAACTGGCCGTCAGTTTGCATCTCTACATTTATTTTTGGAAATCCAAACTGCCCGAAATCTCCCTCCAACTGTTCCTGGGTTAGCACTGATGGACCTTCTCTCGTAACTTGCCCGTGAGGACTAATTACAATTAACAGTTCCGGATCTTGTTCCTTAAATCTTCTCCCCAGATCTTTCATCCCGTCTACAGTTTGTTGAACTTTGCTCAATTCACCCCGGCCAATCTCGGGGATGATGATCGGCGGATGAGGGGCAATGCCAATCATAGATAGCATAAAGATAACACCTGCCTTCAGTTCAGGAAGTTTAAAAGGGAATTTTTTACCGGGTCCTATTAAGTTACCCCCGGCTACTTTCAGTTGTATTAAGTCAGGCCAGGTTTAATTGGTTTTTTACGCTTTTAATCCTTGAGGGCTTTGAATAAAACTCTTGCCTAAAGTATACCAAAGATTTAGGCAGCGAACAAACGTTAAAATGCACCGGAAAGAAAACTGCCCGGGCATCCTGTGAAAAAAATTATGGCTTTCACTGTTCAGCTACCTTTCATCCGGGCTGATTTAGTGTATTGGTTCCCCTTTCGCTTTGTCTTATTCAAAAACCTAAACAAAATCAGGCCAGGAGAAACCCGTAGATAAAGAAAACCCCAATACTTGACAGTTTGAGCAAAAAGTCCTAACCTATTAACAAGTAACTGTTGAAGTTCATCAAATCGGTAACACTCACTATCCTTTTACTTCCTATATTTGGGAAGTGTATTTATTTTACGTTGGCATTCAATAACAGCCTGTTATTACAATTAAAATTGTCTTTTTAAGTTCTGTTAACCTCATAGATTTTATTAGAAGTGCTGCCGATGTGGTGAACTCGAAATGTAACCTATGTGATGAACCTCGTCAGGTAACGACTAAGGATAAACCTGTAAGGTCAGGCAAAATAATAGATGCCGTAACAGTTCAGCCTGCTTTAGATTAAACCCGGCATAGCTGAAAAATACTCAAGCGCGCGTCAATTGAAGCAGTACAGTTGACGACAAAGCAAGGCTTGAAACGAGTTAGCCGGCAGAATCCCGCCCAGCTTGCGGGAACTGATGATCAGTTCGCCAGGCAGCGGTTGTCCAGATAAAAACTCAGAGAAACCATAACGAGGAGCATTTGCAATGAGCAATGAATACCGGGATATAGAAAAATTTACCTCCGCTATCCAGGGAATATTCCCGAAGTTAATGCACTACCTTAACGCCGAAGAAAGCCGCGAATTAACCGGCCTTGGGATTACACCCGGCCAGATAAATGCGCTGCTGGTCCTTTATTTCCACGACAGCCTGACCATGGGCGAGCTAAGTAATGAAATCTACCTGGCTGAAAGCGCCGCTACCCGGCTGGTCAACCGCCTGGTTAACCTCAACCTGGTTAAAAGGCGGGGCGATGACAAAGACCGCCGCATTGTAAGGGTAGCCCTTACTTCTTACGGCAGGCAGTTATCCCGGCTTGTTTTTGAAAGGCGTTCTTTCCGGTTCAACAACCTTGCCCAGCGCCTGGATCCATCCGAAAGAGAAAGCTTGATCGTTTCCCTGCAGGCTGTAATGCGTGTGTTTGAAAGCCAGGAAAAACCTGCCCCGGAAACAGAAACCATCTTTAACGGGGAAAAGCCTCCCCTACATGAAGAAAAATGACTTAAATTTTTCTTCACACAAACAGCACTATAAAAGCCTATTTTAAGAAAAT
>PUKR01000016.1 GCA_003552365.1 Syntrophomonadaceae bacterium | reverse complement strand
CCATGCATAAGATATTTATAAAGAGGCAATAGAACCTTTTAATTGCCTCTTTTTTTGTCCACAGGCAGGGGAAAAAATATCAGTATCGAATAATTATACAGCATTAGTAAAAAATTTCTTTACTGACTAATTAATCCGGGGGTGGTAGATAAAACTTATAGTTTGGTTCCTTGTATCCTAAATTTTGAAGCAAAGTTAAAGCATCTGTAAGAAAATGTTAACAGCAGAAAGGAGCTCAAACATGTTTAGACGATTAACCCACTTTTTTGTTTCCCTCGTTCAAAAGTACTTGCCCGACCCTTTCTTATTTGCAGTTATTCTCACATTTATCGTTTTTGTACTGGGAATTATTTTGACCGACAGCGGCCCCTACCAGATGGTTCAGCACTGGGGCGGTGGCTTTTGGGACCTGCTTACTTTTGCCATGCAGATGGTCCTGGTGCTTGTGACCGGGCATGCCCTTGCCAACAGCGCGCCGATTAAAAAGGTGCTCCAGGGTATTTCTTCGCTGGCTAAATCGCCCGCGGCGGCAATCATGATTACCGTTTTTGTTGCCGCTATTGCCAGCTGGGTTAACTGGGGCTTTGGCCTGGTGGTCGGCGCCCTTTTGGGTAGAGAGATGGCCAGGCAGGTCAGGGGCGTTGATTACCGGCTGCTGATTGCCAGCGCCTACATGGGCTTTTTAACCTGGCACGGCGGCTTTGCCGGTTCAATCCCCCTGGCAATGGCAACGGAAACCGACTGGTCCTATGAATTGACCGGCGGGGTGGCCGTGGGAGAAACTATCTTTACCACCTTTAACCTGGCCATTGCTATAGTTTTAATTCTTACCCTGCCGATTTTGGTCCGCTTTATGATTCCTCCCAAGGAAGAGACTTTTGAAATTGACCCCTCTTTGCTGGAAACAAAAATTGAGGACAAAGTAGATGAAAAGGCAGAAAAAACCCCTGCCGAAAGGATTGAAAATACCCCTGTAATTTCAATTATCCTTTTTACCGGGGCCCTGTTATACCTGATTTATTACTTTGGCGAAGGCGGAACCCTGACATTGAACATTGTTAACTTCATCTTTTTGTTCAGCGGGATTCTTTTCCACTGGACGCCAAAGCGCTATATTGTTGCCCTTTACGAAGCGGTTAGAGGTTCGGGGGGCATTATTTTGCAGTTCCCCTTCTATGCCGGGATCATGGGGATGATGGTTAGTTCCGGATTGGCGGAATTAATTTCCCAGTGGTTTGTCAGCATTTCCACTGAATTTACCTTCCCCTTCTTTGCCTTTATAAGCGGCGGGATTGTGAACTTCTTTGTTCCCTCCGGTGGTGGACAGTGGGCTGTCCAGGGCCCGATTATGCTGCCGGCCGCCATGGAGATTGGTGTGGAATCGGCCAGGGCCGGTATGGCTATTGCCTGGGGCGATGCCTGGACCAATATGATCCAGCCTTTCTGGGCTTTACCTGCTCTCGGTATTGCCGGCTTAAAAGCCCGCGATATTATGGGCTACTGCATTATTGCCCTGCTGTATTCGGGTGTGATTATTTCCCTCGGCCTGCTGTTCCTGTAGGCGTCGGACTGGGTTTATTAATATTATTAAGAACAAGAAGGCCTTCCGTTTTAGAAAGGTTTTTAAAAATGGAGGGCCTTTTTCTTGTTGGAAAGGCCAGGTTTTTATAAGCCAGACTTTACTGCCCAGCTGTGCTGCATTTTGGATGGAGGCATTGCAGGTAGAGCATATGTAGTGGCCGAAGAAGCAAAGGTTGTAACAGGTCGGCCAGGCAGACAGGTTGCCGGGGTCAAAAACATAAATGGCTAATGCCGGTGGCAGCCAAAGCGAAAGATTGCAGCTTAGTTGCTGCCATTGCCAGCAATGAGCCGGTACCAGGCTAAAATGCTATTAAATGTTTCATCTATAAAGTGGGTTATTCTATAAGGTTTCTTTTTTCCAGGTAGTAATAAATGTGCAGGCCTAAATTAAGCTGGGCACTGTCTGCCGGAACCAGCGGATCATAGCAGGTGAGAAATTTTATTTGTTTTAAGCGGTACCTCATGGTATGGCGGTGAACAAACATATCTTCCGAAGCCTTTTTGATATTGAAGTGGTTTAAATAAACCTTAAGGGTTTCCAGAAGAGAGCCCCTGTTTTTTTGATCATAATCAAGCACGGGGGCAATGGTTTCAAAATAAAGTGCTTTTAAGGTCTCAATATTCTTGGTATCCATGATCAGGCGGTAGAAACCCAGGTTATTGTATAAGACCAGGCCTGATCCGTCCGGCAGTCCTAACTTGGCGGCATGAAGCGCTTTTCCTGCTTCGTAGCAGGCTGCAGTCAGCTCTCCAATATTATTGCGAATATTGCTGGATCCAATTAATATCTCATATCCCGGGAACAAAAGGCTTAATTCATTAAGCAGTTGATGGCCGAAAGCCGGATCCCAACCGTAAAATGGTTCATTTTGAGAGGCCTGTTGCAGCTGGTTTGACTGGATCAGCAAGATTACATGTTTTTCATAAGATCCGATTAGAAAGTTTATATGACGCTGCATTAATATTTTGGCCAGGGTTTTTTCTGCCTGGGCGATTATGTTTACACCTGTAATTTCCTGGGATTCTGTTTGTTCCCTTGACCTGGCGATGCTCAATTCAAGGAGCTGAATGGGGTTTGTGCTTTTTATCCCGTAGCGCTCCAGTTCAACATGCAAGCTCTCCGGCAGTTCGCTGGCAAGCAAACTGTTCCACAGCTGCTTCATTTCAACCAGTTGAGATTCCAGGAGAACAGTGTTATTGTCCTGTTCTGCTGCCTTCCCGGTTGTTTTATTGTGACGGATAAGTTCGTTCATCAGTGAACGGGTTATGCTTTTAAAGCTGATATCGGGTGGGATTTCAATTAAAGGTATATTATAATCTTCCGCAAAGCGGATAAAGGAAGCCGGAATTTCCTCGATGTAGTGGCCGGTTTGGATTGCTATTGCGGCAAGCTTCCTGGAGGAGAACAGCTCGAACATGCTGCGCTGCATATTTTTATCTTGCACGTTAAAGCCGTGGGCAGTAGTAATTAAAAATTCACCGGGCTCGATATGGCTTAAATCATCCAGGATTTCTAAGATGTTGACCCAGTGTAATTCATTATCCTGACCGCTTTCTCCGGCAAGAAGGCGGCATTTTTGAAATATCTCCATCTCCAGGGCATCTTTAACTGTAAAACTCATTTATTGATCACCAACCACAATATATAGCTATTTATTTACTGTTTTAATAGCTTAATACTCTAGTTCAAGCTCAAACCTTGTTTTCCTGCTGCTATATACAAGCTGTATAAAAAATTGTTTTAATTTTTAGCCTTCAGAGCCAATGATTTTTTCCCTGTTGATTAGTAAACTATAGGTGATTCTACTGCTGATGAGATAAATGCGGGTCTTAATTATATAACATTAAAAACAAGTTAATACTCTGTATTTAACCGCAACAACGTCCCATTAATTGATTTCAGCCGCAGTAGAATCTTTTTTTATCTAATTGTTCCTATCGAGGGTGTGAAATATGTCTGACCTATACACGCTGGTAAAAGACCGTGAATCGAAAGCCACGGCGATAGTCGGTTTAACAAAAAATGTAGGGAAAACGGTTACCTTTAATTACCTGGTCGACAGGTTCAATCAATCGGGGATTACTCCGGGGCTGGTTTCGGCCGGGTATGACGGGGAAAGGTTTGACCGCTTGACCCTCAACGAAAAGCCACGCATATTTGCACCGAAAGGCGCTTACGTAGCTACCGCCGAAGCTTGCTTTGAGGCTGCCGAAGCGGAACTGGAACTGATAGAGAAAAGCACTGTATCTACCCCGCTGGGAGTGGTTTGTTTAGGCCGGGTGAGTAAAGCCGGCCTGGTTGAGCTGGCAGGGCCCGGCAGTACTAATGGTTTAAGGTTGCTTATCGAGAAGATGACCGGCTATGGAGCCAAACAGGTTCTGGTGGACGGAGCGATTAACCGGCTTGCTTCAGCTTCACCTTCGGTATCCGGCGGAACAGTGCTGGCCAGCGGCGCTTCTCTTGGACCGACGATGGAAGATGTTGTTAAAAAAACGATATTCAGGCATCAACTCCTAACTACGCCGCCGGTTGAAGACCTGCTTGTCAAGGACCTGGCAGAGGGCGGGTTGAAACGGGGTAATGCAGTTTTATTGCACCGGGAAAAGGAAGGTTACGAGGTAGAAATAATCCGTGAAGATATTCCCCTGCTGGCCGGGGAAAAGTTAGTCGAAAAAAGCCGTGCTGAAACCACAGCCTTTATTTTTGGAGGCGCCCTTGTGGATAATTCCCTGCAGGATATCATGGATCAGTTTTCAAAATTTCCGGATCTGATCGTTAAAGATGCGACCAGGTTATTTATTTCCCCGGAAATTTATTATCGTTATTTAAACCGCGGTGGTCGAATTTATGTTATGGAACAATTAGAGTTGCTGGCTGTAACTATAAATCCGACCGATCCCTCAGGTAAAAGCTATGAACCGAAAATGTTTCTTGAAAGAATGCGTGAGGCTCTTGATCCATGCCCGGTGTTTGATCTTGTTTATGAAAAAAAATAATTGGAACTTAGGGGAGGTTGGAAAATCCGTTGCAAAAAAAGCTTGAATTGGAACAAAAAACTATTGACTTAGCCAGGGATACTGCCGGAAAGATTGCAGATCAGCTGCATTCCTGGATTAGTGATTATACTACTAGCACTATTGAGCGTGCTTCAGCCAGGCTGCTCGGAATAGACGGGGTTGATGATGCGGGGGTCCCTTTAGCCAACATCATGGTGGAAAAGCTGCAGGAAGCAGGTTTGCTGGGGCACGGACTGGTCCCCTGGCTGGCTTCTGCGATTATTGCCCGGAATGAATCCCCACAGGAAATTGCGGAAGCCTTGAAAGAGGACAAACTTAAAGTTACTGATATCCCTGAAGCTCCCGAAGAAAAAATGCAGGAAGTTGCCGATAAACTTGCCCTTGAAGCTGCAGCGGAAATCAGGGCAACCCGGGGAAAAAGAGAACAAATGATGCAGGAAGCAGCCAGGCCCAATAAACCGCTGTTGTATGTAATTGTGGCTACCGGAAGTGTATACGAAGATGCCATCCAGGCCAAAGCTGCTGCTTTGCAGGGAGCCGATATTGTTGCGGTAATCAGGCACACCGGCCAGAGTTTGCTTGATTATGTGCCTTACGGGCCGACTACTGAAGGTTTTGGCGGGACCTATGCCACCCAGGAAAACTTTCGGATTGTCCGGGAAGCTTTAGATGAGGCCGGTGAAAAAACCGGGCGTTACATCCAGCTGGTAAACTATGCATCCGGGCTTTGTATGCCGGAAATATCGGTAATGGGTGCGGTAGAGCGCCTTGATATGATGTTAAATGACGCTTTATACGGGATTTTATTCCGGGATATAAATATGAAGCGTACTTTTATCGATCAGCACTTTTCCCGGATGATTAATGCTTATGCAGGTATTGTGATCAATACCGGTGAAGATAATTACCTGACTACTACCGATGCTTACGAAAAGGGACATACAGTTATTGCTTCACAGTTTATCAACGAGCAGTTGGGTTTACGTTCAGGGCTTACCGAGGAGCAGATAGCCCTGGGACATGCTTTTGAAATCAACCCGGATATGGAAGACGGTTTGTTAATGGAGATTGCTCAGGCCCAGCTTTGCCGGGAACTGTTCCCCAGTGCACCGTTGAAATACATGCCGCCAACCAAGCATGTAACCGGCGATATATTTAGGACTTACCTGGTTAACGGGATGTTTAATTTTGTCTCTGTCCTCACCGGCCAGGAAATCCAGCTTTTGGGAATGCCAACCGAAGCAATCCACACCCCCTATATCAGCGATCGTTATTTAAGCATTGCCAACGGGCAATATATTTTTAATAATGCCAGGCACCTCGGTGATGAAATAATGATTAAACAAGATGGCAGGATCCAGGCCAGGGCTGCCCATTTGCTAGGTGAAGCCTGTGAAATGCTGCAGGAAATAGAAAGAATTGGCCTGGAATCAGCTATAGAACAAGGATTTTTTGCCGATATCAAGCGAACGGCAGAAGGCGGCAAAGGAAAAGATGGGGTTGCAGGTAAAGAAGAAAATTATTACAATCCCTTTTTTGAACTGTTTTTAAATGGTTCGATACCGACGGAAGGGAGGCTTTCCTGAAATGGAAGTTAATTTAAGCAAGGTAAAAGCCTATGGAGATACATTGAATGACGGAGCAGTCCAGGTAAGTTTTAGCCTTCCGGTTCCGGCCGGGGATGAAGCCAAGGAAGCAGCCCGGCAGCTGGCTTTGAAAATGGGCCTGGAAACTCCTACGGTTACCGAGATGGCCGACTTGAAAGCCGGATTTTCGTTCTTTGTTGTTTATGGTCACCTGTCCCACAGTGTTGATTATTCTGCGATTAAAATTCCCAAGCGGGAACAGAAGTCGATGAGCTTTGAAGAAGTAAACGAGTTGATTAAAGAAAAGCTTGGGCGAAAAGTGGTAGTGGTGGCTGCCTGTACCGGGAGCGATGCACATACTGTAGGAATCGATGCCATTGTTAATATGAAGGGTTTCGCCGGGGAATATGGTTTAGAAAAATACCCGGAGATCGAAGCGTACAATCTTGGCAGCCAGGTCCCCAATGCCGACCTTTTGGCTAAAGCGGTAGAGCTTAAAGCCGATGCGGTGCTTGTTTCCCAGGTGGTCACCCAAAAAAACATTCACCTGGAAAATCTAACCGAACTGGTGGAGCTCGCAGAAGCCGAGGGGTTGCGGGACAAGGTGCTGCTCATCTGCGGCGGCCCACGGATTACCCATGAACTGGCGATGGAGCTTGGTTATGATGCCGGGTTTGGTCCGGGCACAATGCCAAATCACGTTGCCTCCTATGTCGCGGCGGAATTAGTACGGCGTGGAAGTGCGGGTAAAAAATAAAATCGATATACCATGGGAAGGTGATTTGAATTGAATAGTAAGTGGGATTTATATCGTAGGGCAGAGGAAAAAATTGATCGAAACGACATGGTTAAGCTTTTGAAGGAATTAGTTAACATAAAGAGCCCCTTTTTTGAAGAAGCGGAAATTATTGACTACCTGCGCGGCCGTTTGTCCTACTATAACCGCCTGCAAACTCAAATTCATCGTTATGAAGAAAAAGATATAACCGGCTTTAAAGGAGAAAACCTGGTGGTCCGCCTTCCGGGCAAGGAAGGAGGTCCCAGGATGCTTTTAAATGCCCATGTTGATACGGTTCCGCTTTGTGATGGCTGGACCGTTGATCCCTACGAGGGGGTTGTAAAAGACGGACGCTTGTATGGGCTGGGCGCCCTGGATATGAAGGCCGGTGTGGTTGCATGTGTATTTTTACTGGAAACTCTGGTGGAAGCAGGGGTCGAGCTTTCAGGTGATATTGTATTTACAGCGGTTAGTGACGAGGAGGGGCCATTTGGCCTGGGCACCCATTATACAATCCTGGACGGGCTTGTAGGCGATTGCGATTATGCTGTTATTCCAGAGCCTACCGCTCCATTTGCTCCCGGTAATGAAAAATTTCCCTGTGCTGCTCTCGGCAGCCGGGGTACTGCTGTCTATTATGTTAAAGTTAAAGGCAAATCTGCCCACGGGGCCAACCCGGAAAAAGGAATCAACGCGGTAGAAGATGCAGCTCGGGTCATTACCGCCCTTGCTGATAAGCTTGATCCTGGTTCTCATCCATTGTTGGGTGACGGCACCATGTGCATTACCAACCTGCAGGGTGGGGATAAATATTTGCTGGTTCCGGAAGAAGCCAGCTTTACAGTTTACAGGCACACGGTCGAAGGCGATGCTGAACAAGCTCTGCGGGAAGTAAATGAAATCATCGATGAGCTGGACCTTGAGAGTGAAGTTGAAGTGAAATTGCGAGACCTGCCTCACCCGGAAGTATTTTATCGGCCATGGACGGTGAATGAAGACACCCCCCTGGTCCGGTCGCTTCAGCAGGGCAGTGAATACATACTGGATAAGAAACTGCAGACTACTTACTTCAGGGCAGAGTCAGATGCAAACCATATAGCTTCAAGGCTAAAGATTCCCACCGTGCTTTTCGGACCTGACGGGGCTAATTACCATGCTGCCGATGAGTACGTGGAAATAGATACCATGGTCGATACAACCCGGGTTTTACTCTACACGATGCTCGATTTGCTTTGCTAATAATACGCTGATATGTTAGGATTATCTTTGTCCGGCCGTGAATTTATATTGCGGGCCGGGCAATATTTTAATAATAACTTTTGTCTGCTCAGCCGCGCTGTATTTTTGACCGGCGTCGGCTCATTGCGGGCAATGGCGGCCACTCAGCTGAAAAGCAGCATGACTTTTTTGTACAAGCGACCGGTTTTAGCAAGCAGGGTTTTACCGGATCCGGAACGATTGCCAGGGGGCAGAGCGATGAATAGTCTTATTAGATGCAGGGTTTTTCCTGGTAATTATGAACAGCAGCTTCGCTGGATCATGTGGCTTTTTTTGGTTTCGCTACATTTAATTACTTCATTTCACCGGGTTTCATTCAACGTGGTGGCCGACTTATTAACGGCAGAGTTTGCTTTAACCGGGGCCGGATTGGGCAACCTGGCGGCAGCTTATACCTATATGTACGTAGTAATGCAAATACCTGGCGGTATGCTGGTGGACCGTTTGGGACCGAGAAAAATAGCTCTTTTAACCGGGCTGGCCATGGCTGCTGGATCTGTGTGTATCGGAATCGCACCCAACACGGCGCTGGTTTTTACGGGGCGGCTTTTAATCGGGCTCGGCGGCTCGGTTGTTTTAATTAATATTTTGAAATTCCAGGCTTCCTGGTTTAAAAGTACCGAGTTTGCCACGGTTTCCGGCCTGGCTCTTTTAGTCAGCGGCACCGGGGCTTTGCTTGGTTCTACTCCACTGGCGTTTGCCGTTGATCTTTTTGGCTGGCGCAATTCTTTTGTTTATATGGGTGCGGCTACTCTTCTTGCAGCAGCGCTCTGCTTTATTTATGTTCGTAATCAACCCCAAAAAAGTGACCCGGGACTGGTAAGTAAACCGGGAAGCGGCCGACAGGAAGAGAATGAGCAGGATTTTACCCTGGGAAAAGTTGTGGCTGCTCTTTCAAACCGGCGTCTATGGGCTCCTTTTTTACTTAATTTCGGCACTTACGGGGGCTTTATTGTTTTTTCCGGGACCTGGGGAGTATCATACCTGGTTCATGTTTACGGCCTGGAGGTGGCCCGGGCTTCTTTAATCATGGTTATCACTTACCTGGGCTATATGGTTACGGCTCCTTTAGCCGGCCTTTTTTCAGACCGGCTTGGGTCCAGGAAACTTCCGGCTTTGGTCCTGGTATCATGCTGTGCCCTTTTCTGGTTGCTGCTTGCGGCCTGGCCCGGTGGAATGCTGCCGATCTGGCTGCTCTATCTATTAAGTTTTTTCCTCGGAGTCGGAGCTGCTTCTACGGTCCTCAGTTTCCCGATGGCTAAAGAAGTAAGTTTGCCCGGTTATACCGGTTCGGTAACAGCCGCGGTTAATGTCGGAGTTTTTTTAGGCATGGCTATTTTACAACCCCTTTTCGGTTTTGTGCTCGATTTTGGCTGGGACGGAACTTTGGTTGAAGGAGCCCGTATTTATCCCCTGCATGCTTACCGGTTCGGCTTTTTAGTCTGTTTCTTCTTTGCTGTTGTCGCTTTTGCCGGTGTGCTTTCTTACCGGGATAAATAGTGAAATTTTATAAAGTTGCTCTTTCTATGTCTCCCTGGTACAAGAAAGGGCTTCTTTGTAATTAAGAAGCCCTTTAAAAAATAATTTAGCTGATTATCCAGGTTAATCGAGCATGCTACTCTTCAATTAACCCTTCTTCGACGAGGAAATCCCAGGCTACATCTTCCGGGTCTTCTTCGTCAATAGCGGTTTTTAAGTTGAGCTCGGTCTGGGTTTCTAAATCCAGGCGGGAAGAAATCTCCCTCAACAATTCTTCCAGTTCCGGGTTGGCCTCCAATACTTCCTGGCGGATGGTCGGGGCGGCATTGTAAGCGGGGAAGAAATCAAGGTCGTCTTCCAGGATGTAAAGATCGTACTTGATAATCCGTCCTTCGGTGGCATCACCGACTCCGATTAAAGCCTCTCCCTGCTCCACGGCCCGGTAGGCAAGGCCCAGTTCAACTTCAACTACATCGGCAAATTCGAAGTCATAATGCTCCTGGAAAGGAACCATGCCGTCATCTCTTTCAACCCACTCTGCAGGAGTGGCTATGCTGCCGTAAGCACCGTCTTGCCCGCGGGCATATTCGGCTAAATCGGAAAGGGTTTCCCACCCGTATTCTGCCTGGGTTTCCTCAGCGACAAAAAGTACAAAGGTGTTATTTGCCGGCGCATAATCGAGCCACTTGATATTGTTTTCTTCCAGGTCGTAATCATGGATGGTCTGGAAGGTCTCTTCCTCACCGGCGGGCAGCTCGTCGCCTTCATAGCCCATCACGTTAAACAGGGCTGTCCCGGTGTATTCCCAGTAAAGGTCGATTTCTCCGGCTTCCAGGGCCGGCCGGATTACAGCTACCTCGCCGAGGCCGATTTCATTGACAACATCATAGCCGCGGTCTTCAAGCAGATAGTAAGTCATCCATCCCTGGGTCAGGGCTTCAGGGAATGTTTTAGAGCTGACTACAACGGTCCCCGGTTCTTCTTCATCCACAACTTCTTCATCAGCTTCACAGCCAAGCACGGACACTGAAAGCAGCCCGAGTACCAGTACCAGAACTGCAAGCTTAAATATGTTTTTCATTTTTGTTACCCCCTTGATAAATGTTGGTTACCTTTGAATTTAAAAGTAGAAAGGTTATTGCATCCTTATTTTTTTTGTAACCACTCCCTTCCCGGATAATCTTTGATTACTCTTAAAACTGTTAGTTATTAGCTGTCTCACGTTTTCATGTGCGGCGGGGTGAGGATATTATCAATCACGGTCAGTAGCCTGTCTAAAACTATGGCAATTACCCCGATAATTAAAGTCCCGGCAATAATTAATTCGGCCCGGAAAAAGTCAATACCGGCAAAGATTACCGCACCCATGCCGCCGCCTCCGACTAAGGCTCCCAGGGCGGCTGTTCCCGAGGTTAAAACTACGGATATCTTAACCCCGGCCATTACTACCGGCATGCTGAGAGGAATTTCAACTTTAAAAAGCATTTCCCATTCAGACATCCCCATGCCCCTGGCCGCTTCTTTGACATCCTGGGGCACTCCCTTCAAACCGGCCAGGGTGTTGCGGGCGATGGGAAGCAGGGCATATATAGTCAGGGCAAAAAGGGCCGGTGTCCGTCCCAGGCCCAGGAAAGGAAAGAAAATGGCAATTACCGCCAACGGTGGTATAGTCTGTCCCATGTTGAAAAAGGTCATTACCCGGTCCGTGTACTTGATAAAGCGCCTGCGGGTTAACAGGACTGCGGTGGGAAAAGCAATAATAAAAGCAGTGGTCAGGGGAATTAAGACCAGCTGAAGATGCTCCACGGCATGCGGCGGAGAGCGATCAAACAGGGCAGATATGAATCTTTCCATTTCAAATTCCATTAGGCTTGATCACCACTAATCCTGTTAATGTGTTTCTTAATATCCTCCCAGCTGATGGTCCCGATAAAGCTTTCCCCGTCCCGGACCCCGACAAGGTCGGAGTCTTTCTTCATCATGGTTTCCAGGGCTCGTTGGACCGGGTCGATGGCCTGGATGAAGCAATCTTTTTTATTGACCACTTCAGGGATCTCATCGGTATGCTCTACAATTTCTTCAGACCTGGTCAGCTCGAGCAGCTTGATTTCCCGGTCTGATCCAATCAGGTCTTTTACAAATTCGTCGGCCGGGTTGGAAAGTATCTCCATGGGGGTGCCGTGCTGGACCAGCCTGCCTTTGTTCATGATCACGATATGATCACCCATCTTGATGGCTTCATTAATATCGTGGGTAACAAAGCAGATCGTTTTTTTCATTTCTTTTTGCAGGCGAAGGAATTCGTCCTGCAGTCTGCCCCTGACGATGGGGTCTACAGCTCCAAAGGGCTCATCCATGAGCATGATTGGCGGGTCTGCGGCCAGCGCCCTGGCTACCCCTACCCGCTGCATCATTCCCCCGCTTAACTGGTGTGGGTATTTTTGGGCCACTTCATCAGGTTCAAGACCGACCATTTCCAAAAGATGTTTTACCCGGGGTTTGATTTTATCTTCCGGCCACTTTAAAAGGCGGGGGACTAAGGCTACGTTCTGCTCGATAGTCCTGTGGGGCATCAGGCCAATCTGCTGGATTACATAACCGATCTCCCGGCGCAGGTAATCGGGGTTAACCCCTTTGTCACTTACTTTTTGGCCCTTGATATAAATATCTCCACCGGTGGGTTCCACCAGGCGGTTGATCATGCGTAAAATGGTAGTTTTTCCACAGCCGGAGGGACCGACAAAAACACAGATATTTCCTTCGTCCACCTGGAAGCTGACCTGGTCTACTGCAGGAACGGTTGTTCCCGGGAAAACCTTGTCCACTTTATCCAATTTGATCAAGGTTTCTGAGCCTCCTTAACTAATTCTGGTCCTGTTCCCTTCTTAACCCGGGAGAAGTAATTTTAAACTCGATTTTACCCAGGATAAAATCTAAAAGCACTGCGATAATTGATACAAGCACCGCCCCGGCGATAATCATATCCGCGCTTTCCCGGGCGATCCCGTGGTGGATAAAACGACCCAGGTTCCTTTCACCGATATAGGTGGCCACGGTAGCAATCCCGGTTATCATAACCACGGTTACCCTGATCCCGGCAAAAATCACCGGCCAGGCCATGGGGATTTGAATCTGAAAAAGAATTTGCAGCGGCGACATGCCCATTCCCCGGCCGGCCTCGATAATCGGCCATTCCACCGACTTTATCCCCCGGTAGACATTGCGGACCATGGGCATCATGGCGTACAAAATAAGGGCCAGGGCTGCTGAAGTTCTGCCCAGGCCCAGCATTGGTATGGTAATAAAAATGCCGAATAGGGAGATGCTGGGGATTACGAAAAGGATGTTGCCGATCCCGAAAGCGGTGTTGGCCAGCTTTTCATAGCGGCTGATCAAAAGGCCGACTGAAATCCATAAAACCAGGGAAAAGAACATTACTGTCAAAACCAGGGAAAAGTGATTAAAAGTATATTCGATCACCTGGTCCCAGCGGCGGATTATGAAGCTGACAAAGCCAAGGTATTCATCGTAAAAGCCTGCAAACCAGCCGGTACTGCCGCCAAAAAGCTCCACTAAATTAATCCTCCCAGCGGTTTAATATAATTAATAATGCGACTAAGCATAGACATAATTGAAACTTTATTTGAAACTTGTTTATAATGATATAGATTATATTTCCTTAAGTCAAGTAGTTTTGGTGCAGAGTTAAGAGCGCGAAGGATTGACAGGCGCCTTGTCCGGGGTTAGAATGAATATAAGCAAAGCAGTTAATTAAGCTAACAATAAGCAGTTAATAGGCAGTCCTGCTGCTCATAGGCATTAGATATGAGGGAGCACCGGGAACAGATCCCGCGTGTTCTTTTTTTGTTGTGATTGGACAGCCGGCTTTAATGCTTTAGATAAAAACCGGCAATTTAATAAACAGCCGGAAATCAATGTGCAAGTAATATTGGTTTTACTTGCCAGGGAGGGATCAAGCTTTTATGAGTTCAGTCAAACCCGGTTATGAAGATAAAAAGTCTCTCACTATAAACGGCGAGCGGTTGAGTGTAGAAGGAGTAGTCCGGGTAGCCAGAAATTATGAGCCGGTTAACGTTGATCCTCAGGCCGTAGAGAGGATCAAGCGTTCCAGGGATATGCTCGAAGAACTGGTGGCTAAAGAGGCCGTAGTTTATGGTATTACCACCGGTTTTGGACGGTTCAGTGAAGTTAAAATTTCCCGGGATGATGCCATCGAGCTGCAGAAAAATTTAATCGCCAGCCATGCCGCGGCGGTGGGTGATCCGCTTTCTGAGGATGTAGTGCGGGCCGCCCTGCTGCTGCGCCTAAATGCTTTGGCCAGGGGCTATTCCGGGGTGCGTCCGGAACTGGTGTTGCTGCTTGCTGAAATGCTTAACCGGCAGGTTACCCCGGTGATTCCGGAACAGGGTTCCCTGGGAGCAAGCGGTGATTTGGCTCCACTGTCTCATCTGGCCCTGGTTGTCACCGGGCAGGGAGAAGCTTACTATAACGGGGAAAGAATGTCCGGCAAAGAAGCTCTCGCTGCAGCCGGGCTTAAGCCGCTTACCCTCCTGGAAAAAGAAGGGCTGGCTTTAATTAACGGCACCCAAATTATGACCGCAATCGGGTCCCTGGCCTTTTTTGATGCGAATAATCTTTTGAAAGCTTCGATGATTACTTCTGCTTTAACCCTTGAGGCGCAGCTTGCCGTCCCCGATGCATTCGATAGCTTGATTGCCGGGGTAAGACCTTATGGTGGACACGGTTATGCGGCCGGGGTTATACGCCGGCTCCTTGAAGGCAGCAGCCTGGTGGGCAGCGACACCCACAAGGTCCAGGATGCTTACAGCCTGCGCTGTATTCCCCAGGTCCACGGGGCTGCATACGATGCACTGCAGTATGTGCGCGGCATTCTCGATGTTGAAATAAACTCGGTAAACGATAATCCCATGCTATTTCCGGATCAAGGCCGGGTTTTATCAGGCGGCAATTTTCACGGGCAGCCGGTAGCCCAGGCCATGGACTTCCTGGCGATTGCTGTTGCCGAGCTGGGAAGTATAGCCGAGCGTCGCATCGAACGCCTGGTTAATCCATCTTTAAGCGGGCTGCCTCCATTTTTAACCAGTGAGGGCGGCTTAAATTCAGGAATGATGATCGCACAGTACACGGCGGCTTCGCTGGTCAGCGAGAACAAGGGACTTTGCCACCCGGCCAGTGTAGATTCAATTCCTTCATCGGCCAACCAGGAAGATCATGTCAGCATGGGGACTACCGCAGCCCGCCAGGCCAGGAAGGTGGTGGATAACGCCGTCCGAGTGATCGGGATTGAGTACCTGGTTGCCGCCCAGGCCATTGATTTCAGGGGTTCTGATCTCCTGGGGAAAGGGACGGCAGCCGCCTATAAGCTGCTGCGCGGCGAAGTGGAATTTATGAATAAAGATCGGCTTCTCCACCCTATGATTGAAGGTGCCTGTGAAATAGTGGCCAGCGGCCGGCTGGTTGAAAATGTGAACCGGATGGTCGATTTGAGTAAATGAGGTAAAAGTAATATAATATGTCCGGAACTTAAAGATTAATGTGCCGGTTTAGCCAATGCCAGGCTTGCCGGTTTTAATGTGAAACGGGCTGAGCATTCACAGGTAATTAAGTAAAAAAGGCGGACATAACAAATGGAATCTATTGGGAAAAAAGCGATCATGTATGCCCTCGCCGATGGTGATCTTGAAAAGCAAATCAAGGTTTCGGCCGAAGAAGAAGGGTTTAAACTGATCAAGGGAAAAGTCGGGTCTATGAATACTGAAAAAATATTTGCCGCCGTGGAAACTGCCGCTCAACGTGAAGGCCTGATATGCGGTGATCGCTACCGGGATAATCATGCTCTTTACCATGCCATTCTTGATGCATTTGTCGGTATTTGCCGCGGACAGCTGGGTCTCGGCGATATGCTGCGCACAGTGGGCCTTATTTTTACCGTGGTAAAAGGCCCGCGTAATGTTGAAAGCCGTGAAGACGGAGAATGGCTGGCCGTGGTTCTTTACGGGACTATCGGCGCTCCGGTAAAAGGGTACGAGCATGAAACTATTGGCCTGGGGCTCAACCACCTTTAACGATTTGGCTGCCCGGTAGCTGTAACTTTCGAAAACAAAACCCGGTAAGGCAAAGAAACCTGCTTTTTACGGCAGAGATTTGATTGACCTTTCCAGAAACATTAAGCCCTTAATTATGACCAATTACATTTTAGAATTATGGCTTGTCGAACCGGTAAGCTTTTGATTAATAGACGGAGGTGTTTAAAATAGCAGGATATCGTTCCAATTACAGCGAGCAGCTATCACCGCAGTTAAAGTGGTTTAGCGAAAGCCAGCTGGAGGAAATTCACAGCGCCACCATTGAGGTTTTGGAAAGGGCAGGGGTGCGGGTTGATCATGATGAAGCGCTGCAGCTACTAAAAGATGCAGGTTGCTTGATCGAAGACCGGGTTGCCAGGATACCGGGCTGGCTGGTGGAAGAAGCGATCAGGAGTGCGCCTTCTCAGGTAAATATTTTTGATCGTTCCGGCAAACCGGCAATGAAACTTGAAAGCAACCACACTTATTACGGAACCGGATCGGATCTCCCCTTTCATTTAGATCTTGAAAGCGGTAAAAGAAGAAGTTCGGTAAAGCAGGATATTATCAATACGGCCAGGTTAATTGATAAGCTGCCCAACTTCGATTTTTCAATGAGTTATGCTATCCCCGGTGATATTACGGCAGGTAAAGGAGATTTGCACCAGTTTGCCGCCCAGGTTTTAAATTGTAATAAACCGATCATTTTTACCTCTTTTAACGATGAAAATGTCAGGGTGATATTTGAGATGGCCGGCAGGGCTGCCGGATCCATGGAGCAGCTGAGCAGCCATCCGTTCATTATTCTTTACGATGAGCCGATTTCCCCGTTAATCCATACCTACGAAGGGCTGTCCAAGATGTTTGCCTGTATTGAATACGGGGTGCCGGTAATTTATACTCCCGGCGTGGTGGCCGGTGGGACCTGCCCGGTAACTAAGGCCGGCACGATAGTGCAAATGAATGCGGAAAGTATTTCCGGTCTGGTTATTGCCCAGCTGAAAAAGAAAGGAAGCCCGATTATTATCGGCGGGGGAGCCACCCCGATGGAGATGAAAACTACGGCTACTTTATACGGCTCTCCAGATGCTTCAATGAATTATGCTGCGATGACCGAACTGGCCCGTTATTACCGCCTGCCGAACTTTACCGAAGCCGGCTGTTCCAACTCCCCCGAACCTGACGCCCAGGCCGGGATGGAATCGGCAATCGGCCTGTTGTTGAACCAGTTGTCCGGGGCCAATTTAGTGCATGATGTCGGCTACCTTGACAGCGGTAAAACCGGTTCACTGCCCTTTTTGGTACTCTGTGATGATTTTATCAGTGCTGCCCGTTATGTCGGTGCAGGAACCAAAATAAGCCGGGGTACCCTTGGAGTAGAAACCATTGTTGAAACAGGCCCCGGAGGTCATTACCTTGCTACCGAACATACCATGAATCACTTCCGTACAGAAATCTGGTCTCCGACCGTATTTAACCGGATGATGTGGGATACCTGGGAGAAACTGGGCAAAAAAGGCTGTTTTGATTTGGCCCGTGAGAAAGCGCAGAGTTTGCTTGAAGAAGCGCCGGAAGAACCGCTTCCTGATCAGGTTGTCGAAAAAATCAACGGTTTGTTATAAACAGGGAGTCAGTTTACTTTGTAAAGCAAGAATATAAAAAAGCGACAAAAAAGGAATGTGGGTTTATGCATAATAGGTCCGGCTTAAAATCTCAAACTACCATGGAGTGGTCTGTGCAACAGGTAAGGAAACGAAGATACCCCGTGGTGCTCTACTTTGATTTTTTTGCCGCGGTTAGGCAGGGGGTGCCGCCGCAGAAATTCATTGAGGATCCGCTTCTTAAGCGTGAAGCGGTGATCAAAACTTTTTTAGAAACCGGGGCGGATGCTTTCGTGATCGGACGGCTGCCGGGGCCCCTGTCTTACGCGGCCGGTGGTTTCCCAAACCGGATCCGCTTGCCCGGCATTGATTTGCCGGAACATTCGATGTGGCAGTTTGAAGAAAGTGAAGCGACTATTTATGTCGAAGACTACGATTACATTGCCGAGCATGGCTGGAATAAATTTTTGAAGCGGTTGCTGCCCCGGTTCACCGGCTTAAATACGGCAGAGCTTGAAAAAAGATTGGAGCAGATGAAAGAGGAGGGGTACAAGGACCTTCAGGCCTGGCAGCAGGCGGGAGTCCTTTTGACCTGCGGGGCGGCGGTCACCGCGCCCTTTGAAGTGCTTACTGCCGGCAGGACCATGTTTAATTTTTTTGAAGATATTTTTATCCGTCCGCAAAAAGTGCTTGCTGCTTTAAAAGCGATGCTGCCTGACTTTATTGAGAATACGGTGGAAGCTGCTGAGCTAAGTGGAATTCCCGGGGTGGTAATTACCGCCCACCGCTCTTCGGGAAGCCTGCTGTCACCGGGGCATTTTGAAATCTTTGCCCTTCCTTTCCTGGAAGAAATGGTTGCCAGTTTTTCGCAGTCGGGACTGGGGGTAATGCTTCACCTGGACTGCGACTGGTCAAAAAACCTGCCCTACCTGACAAATTTTCCGCCCGGCATGATCATCCATACCGATGGTTCAACAGATCTCGGCGCGGCGGCTGAAAAATTTAAAGACCGGTTTATCTTGATGGGAGATGTCCCCGCTACTTTGCTTTCCCGGGGATCTCCTGTTGAAGTAGAAAGCTATTGTAGAGAATTAATAGTGAAGACAGCTTCTAAAGCACCTTTTATTCTCAGTTCCGGGTGTGATCTGCCCATGGATGCCGGGATGGAAAATGTGCAGGCCATGATCGGTGCCGCCGATCTTTAACCGGTCTAAAAAGGCAAGCTGAATTGTGATAGCGGAGTGATTAATCTATATGGCAGTTAAGGACAATCAAAAAATAAACGGAAAAGATGTTTATACCGGGGAACAAAACTACCAGGATCCCGAAGTGTGGACCAAGGTTACCGGTAAGGCTGTTTACGGGATCGATTTAAGTTTCCCCGGCATGCTTTATGGAAAAATCTTGCGCAGTCCTCATCCGCATGCCCGTATTAAAAAAATTAATACCGGGAAAGCAAGTTCGCTGCCCGGGGTGCGGGCGGTGCTCACGGCAAAGGATATTAACTGTAAACCTTACGGGATCGTGGTAAAAGACGAACTGCCCCTGGCAGAAGAGGTGGTTCGTTATATCGGTGATGAGGTGGCCTGCGTTTGCGCAGTTGATCAAGAAACAGCCGAACAGGCTATAAACCTGATTGAAGTGGAATATGAACCCCTGCCGGCGGTTTTTGATCCGGAAGTTGCGCTTTCCGAAGACGCTCCGCAGCTGCACCGGGATTTTCCGGGCAATATTGCCTGGGAACGGGACCTGGTCAGGGGCGATCCCGACAGGGCTTTTCAGGAAGCAGGTGTAATTGTTGAAGATTCATTTTCAATTCCACCGGTTCACCCCACCTACCTGGAGCCGATTGCCTGTGTAGCTGTTAGCGAACCGGGTGGCAGGCTAAACCTCTATACCGCCCTGCAGTCACCGGATGTGGTCCGTGATATTATTGCCGAAGTTCTTGAACTTTCTTCTTCCCTGGTTAGAATTAACGGTCCGGTAATGGGCGGCGGATTTGGAGGCAGGGTTTACGGCAACCTGAAAATTTACCTGCTTTCTTCCCTGCTTTCAATCCACACCGGCCTGCCGGTTAAAATGCAGCTGACCCGTGAAGAAGAATTTTCCGTCGGCCGCCCGATGATTGGCGCAACAATAAAAATGAAAATGGCTTTTAACCGGGAAGGCAAGATCCTGGCCAGGGAAGCGGAAATTGTAACCGATAACGGGGCCTACAGCGCCCAGGCGCCCTGGGTTTCCAAGACCCTTTCGGAGCGGAACGACTCACTTTACCGCATTCCGGGGATCAGGACCAGGGCCCGTCTCGCTTATACCAACAAGGTCCCCACCGGACAGTACCGGGCTTACGGCAACCAGGCAGCCAACTTTGCCTGTGAATCTTTAATGGACCGGGCTG
>PUKR01000064.1 GCA_003552365.1 Syntrophomonadaceae bacterium | reverse complement strand
TAATCTCAATCAGCTTCCTGGACGTAATTTAAAACACCTCCAAAAATTATTGCTTCATTTCCTGGCTTGATTATTTTTTTATAAAATATGTAGTTCATATGACCTTTAATCTGGAAGTGAATACCACTAAGTTCTTTTGCACGTTCAAAATCATACCACACAAGTTGTATTTTTTGCTACATAAAAATATTGAAACATTTATCAGCTATCCTTACCCTGCACTAAAAAGGCGCATATAAATGCCTTTGTAAAGAATAAAAACAAAAATGCACCCTTGAAGGTGCATAAAAGCCAAATCTTTAGGAATTAGATAGGTTAAAATTACAACCCGGCAAATTCATAAAAACTATCAACCACCTGCAATAATTCCGGGGTTAGCATTTCGCGGGCTTTTTTCTCAATGGTGTAGGGAACTTCTCCAAAGTACGCCTGGGCGATTCCACCTGTTATACAGGCAATGGTATCACTGTCGCCGCCTAGAGAAACAGCTTTTCTGACAGCATCCTCGTAATCTTCCGACTCCAGGAAAGCAATGATTGCTTCAGGAACTGACCCCTGGCAGCTGACATCGAACTGGTAATTTGGCCTTATTTGTTCCAGGGACCTCTCAAGGTTATAACCAAACCGTTCGGTAATATCCTTTTTGATGTTTCTTTTTCTGTAACCATGGCGAGCCAGGTATATTGCCATCGCTACAGCCTGGGCACCTTTAATTCCTTCTGGGTGATTATGGGTCACTGAGGCTGTCCTTTCCGCTTCCTGCATTACTGTATCTAGATCATTAAAGGCAAACCCCACCGGGCTGACCCGCATAGCCGAACCGTTGCCAAAACTATAGTAGGCTTCAGTGCTATCGGAAAAAACCCACTGGAAAAAGTTGCCTCCATAACCAGCATTGGGATACCGGTGACCATACTCTTTTAAAACTTCGGCATAATTTTTTTTGTTCATAATAGCGTCGGCAATGGCTATTGTTAATACTGTATCGTCTGTAAAACGCGATCCCTGGTGGAACAACTCAAATTCAGTGGTCTTGATGCTAAAGTGTTCATAAACCGAACCGATAATATCTCCGGCAATGGCACCGATCATTTTTTGCCTCACTCCTTTTACAGCAAATGCCGGGAGAAGCCTTCTCCCGGCACTGCATTATTTTTCAGGTAACTTAATTATAACCCAGGCAGTATAATTTATGAAGCGTGCGTTTATTTGTTTGCCCGTAAAATTATTCTGCCTGGTTTTTAGATTTTGCATCTTCAATTGTTTTAGTTTGGGAGCGGTTAACCCACAAACCAAATGCTACTGCTACCACAACCAGTATGCGCAGTGGTTTGAAGATAGCGTTCCAGATCCGGGTTTGCATTGGAACCTGGGGATCTTCCGGCAAGCCGTATTTCTCAGGCTTATCGGCAAGCACATACATCATCGCAGTGCCGTCAACTTCGTCCAGACCGTAAATCCTGGCTTCGGTTTTACCGGCAGCTTTGAGCTGATCTACCCTGTCCATCGCTCTGGCAATCAGCTTACGCTTATCGCCGAAAACGATGGAATCGGTCGGGCATACCTTTGCGCAGGCAGGCTGCAATCCGTTTTCAAGACGGTCGAGGCAAAATGTGCACTTGCGAGCTTTATTGGTCAGGCGGTCGAAACCGATCACCTGGAAGGGACAGGCTGTTACACAGTAGTTACAGCCGATGCATTTGACTTCATCAATGTTAACCGTTCCTTCATCGCTGCGGAAAATAGCCCCGGCCGGGCAGGCCTGCATACAGGCTGCATCGGTGCAGTGCATACAGCCCAGCTTGGCCATATACCAGTCTACCCTTCCGTTATTGCCGCTATGTTCCCTGAAGGCAACCCTTAGAAAGGTGTCCGCAGAAAAGCGCGGCGGGTTTTCATATGTCCCCACAAAAGTGGTATCTTCTGCCGGCAGACGGTTCCATTGCTTACAAGCCCCCTGGCAGCCCCGGCAACCCATACACTTGGAGGTGTCTATTAAACATATTGATTGTGCCATTGATTAAGCCCTCCTTATATTGCACAAGAATGCCTTGTACTCGGGGATAGTAGTGTTGGGGTCTCCGACGGAAGGAGTAAGGTCATTGGCGCTGTCTCCTGTGCTCATCCCCATGAAACCCCAGTGAAAAGGCATTCCGACAATATGCTTTTTCTCACCGTTGATCATCAGTGGCTGGATCCTCTTAGTAACACAGGCTTTAGCTTCAATATGCCCCTGTTCACCGTTATTGTAGAGCCTCAGGCTTTCAATCAGCACTGTATCGCCGTTACTAATCCCCAATTCCTCGGCGTGCTCTTCGCTGATTTCGACAAACATTTCGGGCATCATTTCATTCAACCAGGGCTGGTTCCGGGTAACTGAACCCGACTGGTAGTGCTCAACAAGCCGGTAAGTGGTTGCCACATACGGATATCTTTCCCGTTCTTCGTCGGTTTCGACGGTGTGGTTTTCATAGAACCGCTGGCTTGTCGGGCTGTATGTAGCGTTGGGGTAAAGCAGGTTGGGTACCGGGCTGTCGGCCGGTTCATAGTGGGTGGGGAATGGACCGCACCGCAATCCTCCGACACCCTGGTAGCCGATTGAATACAACCTGCCTACTCCCTCCGGTAACATGATGAACGGGTTCTCTGTCGACTGCTCGAGAGTCCAGGTTCCGGGTATATCGGGCACGTCGTTGCCGACCCATCTTTCCTCGTTTTCATCCCACCAGATAACGGGAGCGTCAGGGTTCCATGGTTTACCTTCCGGGTCGCAGGAAGCACGGTTGTAGACATTGCGCCGGTTAAGCGGCCAGGCAAATGCCCATTCCTGGTGGAAGCCCAAACCTTCTTTTTCCCTGATCCTGCGCTTGCAGGCCGGGTTTTCGAGATTGTTATAGTACCCGCTGTACAACCAGTTACCACAGGCAGTTGTACCGTCATCCTCTAATCCAACGAAGTTGGTTACGAGTTCACCGGTGACAGTGTTATAACCATTTATTTCTTTGCATACCTTAACAATATCAATATCACCATTTTCATCGTCATAATCCCAGTGCATCCTGGTGATCTGTTCGGGTACCGTACCACCTTCTGCTTCATACAGAGCCTGCAGTTTCTTAAACATTTCATTGACAATCCAAAGGTCGGATTTGGCATCCCCGGGAGGATCCTGGGCTTTATACTGCCACTGGATCCACCGGCCGCTGTTGGCCTTTTCGCCATCGCGCTCATAAGCAGCACAGGCGGGCAGGATGAAAACCTCTGTATCTATTTCAGCCGGGTTCATACCCGGGCCTTTCCAGAAAGCGGCAGTTTCATTTTCGACCACATCAATGGAAACCAGCCACTTCAGGTTTTTCTGGTAATCCATTTTAGCCCTGGAACTGGAACCGCCGACAAGGGGGTTGTCAGCAACACAAATCAGCCCTTCCACCTCGCCGTCACGCATATACTTGTAGGCGGGAATGTGGGAATGATCAAGGCCGTCCAGCTTGGGCAGCCATTCGTAACCATAGTCATTAGCCAGAGTAGCATTATCTCCGTAAAAAGCTTTCAGCAAACTTACGATGTACTTGGGCCTGTTGCTCCACCAGTTGTCTTCCGGAGTAGTCGCATCAAGATAATCCTGGAGGGTAGGCTGGGTTTGCTGCGGTGTGGGATTGTAGCCGGGAATAATATGATACAGCATGGCCATATCGGTTGCGCCCTGCACATTGGACTGGCCGCGCTGGGCATTAACTCCACCACCGGCAATGCCCATGTTGCCGAGAAGAAGCTGGGCAATTGCGATAGCACGCGTGTTCTGCGCACCGTGCGTAAACTGGGTAATGCCCATGGCATATAAGATATTGCCTGCTTTGGCGGCTTCTCCGGTGCTGCTGAACAACTCGTACGATTCTTCCAGCACATCTTCAGGAGCACCGGTCATTTTACTCACGTTTTCTATGCTATACGGGGCAAAGTGCTTTTTCAAAAGCTGGAAAGCACAGTTGGGATCCTCAAGATCGGGATCTTTTAAGATTTCGCCGTCATCGTCGGTCTGGTACTGCCAGTCTTCCATATTATACTTGGTTGCGTTGCGTACTGGATCATCTTCTGCTCCAGTAAAGAGTCCTGTTTGTGCATCAAAATCATAGTTCTCATCAATCAAGAAAGAAGCGTTGGTGTAATGCTTGACATATTCTTCGTGATAACGGTTATTTTGAAGAATGTAGTTGATCAGCCCACCGAGGTATGCAATGTTCGTGCCGGGCCGAAGTGGAACGTAAACATCTGATACGGCAGCAGTCCGGCAATAGCGCGGATCTACAGTAATCAGTTTCGCTCCCCTGGTTTCGCGGGCTTTCTCAATCCATTTCATCGAAATGGGGTGGTTCTCGGCAGTGTTTCCGCCGATAGCCATGATCACATCGGAATGCTGATAATCGTTCCAATGGTTAGTCATGACACCTCGTCCGAACGTGGCGCTGAGACCAGCGACCGTGACGGAATGTCAGAGACGGGCACAGTGGTCGACATTAATTACCCCCATAGCCCTGACCATCTTGTGGAACAGGTAGTTTTCTTCACCTGTACACCAGGCGCTGCCAAGCCAGTTGATAGCATTGGTCCGATTAACAGTAACTTGCTGACCGTTTACCGTTTCTGTCTCGACCAGGGTTCGGTCACGGGTATCCTTAATTCTTTTCGCAATCTCTTCCAGAGCCCAGTCCCAATCCACTGTCTCGTAATCGCTTGCCCCCGGGGCCCTGTAGAGCACCCTGGTTAATCGGTTCGGATTTAACCTGGGTTTTCCTTTTTCATCGAAAATATAGGACATGTTGAATATTGAAGCGCCCTTGCTGCAAAGAGTCCCTTCGTTAATGGGATGATCCGGGTCGCCTTCGGCGTTGACAATAACACCGTCCCGGACATTACAGATAATCCCGCAGCCAACTCCGCAATAAGTACAGGTGGTATTAATCTCTTTAGTAAACCTAATTCGCAGTGGCTCACCGGTAGACGCAGAAGCCTTGCGCAGGCCAACACCGGTTAACGTCGCTGCAGCAGCTGTTGCACCGGCCAGTTTTAGAAAGCTGCGCCGTGTTAAATTCATTAATAAATCCACCTCCTGAGTTATTGAAAAATATTTGTCTGTCTTATAGTACTCACCAAGTAATCAAATCCTAAAGCATAACTATATAAACTTAGCAATGCCAAATTAAATACTTAATGTAGTTCTTTAATTGTATTATAGGTACTCTAAATTATCGTTCTTAGAATTATGTTATCCGCTTACACAGCCTCCCCTTAATAGACTTATACTGTATATATTATGTTTGTACTGTCTGTTCTATATTATATCACAATGCCAAAACTAATGATACTAATGCACTCTGAATTATGTGGTTAGCATGTGATAATGTTACCTTGTTAATTATCATGACTAATCTGAAGTTACATTTTCAATGCTATTGTTAAAAGGGCGCTGTTATTTGCATGGCCACGTATTATCACCAGCAAGCTATCTTACCATTCCGGATGTGTCAACAAAAAACCGGGAGCTTATTAGCTCCCGGTTAATGTTATCCTTAAGTTATCCTTACCCATAGCTTAATAATTAAGACTCATTATGAAGCCTGGGTTTGCTTTCTTGGCTCGCTGAACGAAGGCCGCTTCATGGCCTTATCGATCAGGGGCACAAAGGCATTCATGATCAGGATAGAGAAGGCGACTCCTTCGGTGGGCGAAAGGCCAACTCTAAAGATTACGACCAGTATTCCGATGCAGGCGCCAAATAAAAGCTTGCCTCTATCGGTAAAAGGACTGGTCACCCAGTCGGTAGCCATAAAGAAAGCACCGATCATCATCCCACCGGTAAACAGGTGGTATAACGGGTTTTCACCGGCAATAAGAGTCAGAACTGCCACGGTTACAATCATCGCTGCCGGGATATGCCAGGTAATGTGCTTCCTGTAAAACAGGTAAGCCGCTCCAATTAAAAGCGCAAGCGGGGATACTTCCGACAATGCCCCGCCGGGGAAGGCAGCAAACAACTGCCCCAGTGGCGGCATCTCCATTCCGGCATTAAGCATTGCCAGTGGAGTAGCCTGGGTGGCCACATCAACCGACCCCATATACGTGGCCAGCGGTGCAAACCAGTCGTCAACAAAGGCAAATATCGGTGCCAGTAAAATCATGGCCACCCGCCCAAATAAGGCCGGGTTGAACCGGTTCCAACCAAGGCCGCCCATCAGTTCCTTGGCTATACCTACCGCTATAAATGTTGCAATCGCCGCTTTCCACCAGGGTGTAGTAGCTGTAAAAAGCAATGCTACAAACAACCCGGTCAAAAGGGCACTCCAGTCATGCAGGGTGGGCTTCTTACCGCTGAGCTTCCTGAATAAAAGCTCGGTAAGCACAGCAGTAACCAGGCATACACCGATTAAAAATGCTGCATATACGTGATAGAAATATATCGCTACCGCCACCACCGGTAATAAAGCGATAAATACATCGCGCATCGCGCTTCCTACAGTATCCTTCGCTTTAAGGTGAGGTGACGGCGATATAATTAGCTTTTGGGTATCACTCACCACTTATCTCCTCCTTTTCCCCCCATGGGTTTATTTTCTGCTGCGCTGCAACTTCTGGATTTCAGGTTTTGCTCTTTGGACCCAGTGCACGATCGGGCGGGCTGCCGGGCATACATAACTGCAGATACCACACTCGATACAGTCCATCAAATCCCATTCTTCAGCCTTTTCATGCAAACCAGCTTCGGCATAAATGCTGATCTGGTTGGGGTAAAGCATCATCGGGCAGTGCTCTACGCATTTGTCACAGCGTACACAGTCCGTATATTCCATCCACTCCCGGGTCATATCCGGCGGCAGGACAATTACCCCGGTTGAGCTCTTGACTACCGGAACCTCCAGGTGCGGCTGGGCCAGCCCTGTCATCGGGCCGCCGATGACTACCTTGTGATTTTCGAGCTCTTCTACCCCGCATTCTTTAAGAATGTGGCTTATCGGTGAACCAATCCTGACAATATAGTTGCCGGGTTTGGTAACCTTAGGACCGCTAACCGTAACTACTCTCTCAATCAAAGGCTTGCCGTATACACAGGCCTCGTAAGATGCCACGGTAGTGCCCACATTACGAACAATGCAGCCTAGCTCAGCAGAACGAGCGCCTCTCGGTACATCCCTGCCGGTAGCAGCCTTGATCAGGTGCGACTTAAAGCCCTGGGGATATTTAACCGCCAGGGAAACTACTTCCATGTCATCGCGATCTTTGATCAGTTCGTTAACAGCCTCAATGGCATCGGGTTTGTTTACTTCAATGCCAAACAGGGTCCTTTTTGCGCCGATGCTATTCATCATCAATTCAGCGCCCCTGACCAGTTCCTCGGCCTTTTCCACCATAATCCGGTGGTCACAGGTGAGGAAGGGCTCGCACTCAGCACCGTTTAGCAGCAAAGTATCAACCTGTTCATTATACTTTACCTGAACATGGGTGGGCAGGGCAGCGCCCCCCATACCAGTCAGACCGCCTTCGCGGACACACTTGCGATATTCTTCGAGATCGATGTTTTGCGGATCTCGAATCTGCTTCATCTCGAATTCCTGCGGTCCGTCATCTGCCTCGATTACGATGCAGTCATCCTCACCGCCGGTTGGAACAGTCCGCTTACCGACTTCTTTCACGGTGCCAGATATGCTGGCATGCACCGGGGCACTGAAAGTTTCTTCAGAGTCACCGATCTTCTGTCCTATTTCAACCTTGTCTCCTTCCTTGACCAACGGCTCACAGGGAGCTCCCATGTGCTGTAAAAGGGGAACAATCACTTCTTTCGGAGGAGACAGCCTGGTTATCGGCTTGTCTTCGGTATAGCTTTTAAAGTGAGGTATGTGCGCCCCACCTTGAAATGTTTTCACTTCCATCTAAAATCACCTCCCGGTAATCGATTACTTTTCACCTTTTTTAGCCTGCTCTATCTCTTTGGTTTCGGCACGGTTGGCCCATAAACCAAAGGCAACAGCAACTACAACAAGGATGCGCAAAGGCTTGAAGATAGCATTCCAGATCCGGGTTTGCACCGGAACCTGGGGATCTGCCGGTAAACCATATTTTTCAGGATTATCGGCGAGAACATAAAGCATCGCCGTTCCATCAAGTTCATCAATACCGTAAATATTGGCGTTAGGATTTCCAGCCGCTTTGAGCTGATCCATCCTGGTAGCCGCCCTGTTTATCAACTGCCTGCGATCACCGAAAGTAATTGCTCCTGTCGGGCAAGCCTGGGCACAAGATGGCTCCATTCCGTTGACCAGTCGATCATGGCAAAATGTGCACTTCCGAGCCTTGTTGGTTAAGCGATCAAACCCAATTACATGAAAAGGACAGGCAGTAACACAGTAGTTGCAGCCAATGCATTTAACCTCATCTATATTTACCGTCCCTTCATCACTGCGGTAAATCGCGCCTGCAGGGCAGGCCTGCATACATGCTGCGTCGGTGCAGTGCATACAGCCCAGTTTAGCCATGTACCAATCCACATTACCATCTTCCAGATCGTGTTCTCTGAATGCAACCCTGAGCCAGGTATCCGCAGAAAAGCGAGGTGGATTCTCATAAGTGCCTGTAAAGGTAGTTTGTTCAGCAGGTAACTGGTTCCACTGCTTGCAAGCCACCTGGCAACCCCGGCAGCCCATACACTTAGCGGGATCAATTAAACATATTGAATTTGCCATTTATCCTACCCTCCTAACGTTGCATAAAAATGCCTTGTACTCAGGAATAGTACTGTTGGGATCACCTATGGAGGGGGCCAAATCATTGGTGACATCTCCCTGAGACATTCCCATAAAACCCCAGTGCCAGGGTAACCCTACCACGTGAATTGTATTTCCATTAACATTGTAGGGCTTGATTCTGCTGGTAACACAAGCTCTTGCCTGAATCTTGCCTCTTTTGCTTTCTATCTCAACCATGTCACCGTTTTGGATTCCTTTTTCTTCAGCTAAAGATGGATGCAACTCAATAAACAGTTCCGGCATGGTTTCAACCAGCCAGGGCATGTTTCGGGTCATAATGCCACTTTGGTAGTGCTCGGTGACCCGGTAGGTTGAGATAATGTAAGGGTAGTCTTCAACCTCTCCAAAGTGTTCTTCCACCGGGTACCAGCGCTGGCTGATCGGGTTGAAAGTAGCCTGCGGGTATAACAGGTTGTCTACAGGACTTTCTGCAGGCTCATAGTGGATAGGCATCGGGGAATCGTTTGAGGTTCCGCCTGCTCCACCGTGGCCATTGGCAAAAAGCCGCCCCTTACCTTCCGGCAACATTATAAATGCTGATTCAGCCGATTCTTCAGGCGGAATATTTGCATTAAAATCAGGCACATCCATCATTTCCCACTGATCGTCTACCCATTTGAAAATCGGGAATTCGGGGTTCCAGGGATTGCCCTGCGGGTCTGCAGCGCCGCGGTTGTAAACAATGCGCCGGTTAGCAGGCCAGGCAAAAGTCCACTCTGAGTTCAGGCCAATCCCTTCTTTTTCCGCAATGCGGCGTTTGGTGGCCGGGTTGTCCGGATCGCTGTAAAACCCGGTGTAAATCCAGCTACCACAGGCGGTGCTGCCGTCATCTCTTAAATCACCAAAGCTGCTGAGCAGTTGTCCGTCTGCAACACGGTAACCGTTAATCTCCATGGCCACCTTGCCGGAATCTGCCTCTTCCCCGTAATCCCAGTTCATATTGAGGATGGGATCCGGGAATACGCCCCCGTTTTCCTCGTATTCTTTCCGGATAGCCTTAAATAATTTATCGGCAATCCAGAGGTCCGATTTTGCTTCACCGGGGGCCTGCTGCACTTTTTCCTGCCACTGTATCCAGCGGCTGCTGTTCGTCTTGGAACCATTTCTTTCATAAGCAGCAGCAGCGGGAAGCAGGAAGACATCGGTATCAATATCTGCCGGATTCATTCCGGGAGCCTTCCAGAAAGCTGCTGTTTCATTTTCAAATAGATCCACAACCACCATCCAGTCAAGCAAAGCCTGATATTTGCGTTTATCACCGGATGTAGGTCCACTTACTGCCGGGTTGTCCGCCCAGCAAATCATTCCCTTAACTTCACCTTGGCCCATCCGGTAGTACTGCCCGATATGAGAACGGTCTGTTCCATCCAACTTGGGCAGGTACTGGTAAGCTACATCCAGGCTTTGCTCCGGCCACCAGGCAGTTAACATGCTGTTCATAAAGTTGGGCCTGTTTACCCAGTAACCGCCTTCCGGAACTGCTTCATTGTAGGCATCAAGGTTGGGATGTGCATCACGCTGGGGCACAGGCATATACCCGGTTAAAATGTGGTAAAGGATACCCATGTCGCAGCAACCCTGCACGTTGGACTGGCCGCGCTGGGCATTTACCCCGCCGCCCGGACGTCCGATATTGCCAAGCAGCAACTGCGGCACGGCTACTGAACGTACTGACTGAGTGCCGTGGGAAAACTGGGTTATCCCCATGGCATAAAGCATATTCCCAGCCTTTTCGGGATCACCTGTACTAGCGTACAAACGGTAAGATTCTTCCAGAGTATCTATCGGGCACCCGGTTACTTCGCTAATGTTTTCCAGGCTGTAGGCCTGGTAAAACCTTTTCATGATCTGCAATACACAGTTTTCATCCTGCATATCCGGATCTGTGAGGATTTCGCCGTCTTCGTCAGTCTGATACTGCCAGGTGCTTTGGTCATATGCTTTAGCATTACGATCAGGATCATCTTCTACCCCGGAGAAAAGACCGGTTACGTTATCAAAATCAAAGTCTTCGTTGACCAGATAGGTAGCATTTGTGTAATGCTTGACATATTCTTCATGATAAAGATTGTTATCAAGTATGTAAGCAGTTAAACCGCCCAGGTAAGCGCAATTGGTGCCCGGGCGAATGGGCACGTATAGATCAGCTACCGCGCCGGTCCGGGTTAAACGAGGATCAACGCAAATAAGTTTGGCTCCTCTTTCTTCGCGTGCTTTTTCTATCCACTTCATAGTGATGGGGTGGTTTTCTGCGGTGTTGCCACCGATGTTCATTAAAACATCACTATTCTTGTAGTCAATCATGTGATTAGTCATAACTCCTCTACCAAACGTGGCACCGAGACCGGTGACCGTAGAGGAGTGTCAGAGACGGGCACAGTGGTCAAAATTAACGATACCCGAACTACTTATGATTTTCTTAAACAGATAGTTTTCCTCGTTGTTACAGAAAGCGCTGCCGAGCCAGTTAATTGCATCGGTACGGTTTACCATAACACCATTTTCTTGTTCAATAAATGTTTCATCACGAGTTTCCTTGAACTTTTTGGCAATAGCTTCAAGAGCCTCGTCCCATTCCATTTCTTCCCAATCACTTGCCCCGGGTTTCCGGCGCAAGGGCTTGGTTAACCTGTTTGGGTTTGGCTTGGGCTTCCCTTTTTCATCAAACATGTACGATACGTTGTAGTGAGCTACTCCCTTTGGGCATAACGTCCCTTCGTTCATGGGATGGTCAGGGTCACCCTCGGTATTTACTATAACTCCATCTCTCACATTGCAAATTACTCCACAGCCTACTCCGCAAAAAGTACATACGGTAAAATACTCTTTCGTGTACTTGATTCGTAGTGGCTCATCAGTTGACGCAGAGGCCTTACGCAGGCCAACACCGGTTAACGTTGCCGCAGCGGCTGTTGCACCGGCTAGTTTTAGAAAGCTGCGCCGAGTTAAATCCATTAGTACTTCCACCTCCTAGTCTTGGTCGTCCGTTGTCTCATCTCTATTGACCCACTCCAGGCGGGAGCCCGGAGTAAAACCTTCCTGCCTCGCCAGCAAATCATGTGTCAGGGAGGCCAGGTTGTGGATGGCTAGAATAAGCTCACCATCCGCGTGAAACTTACGAGCATCAATAAGCTTGTAGTACTGGCAGCATTTTTTGCAGTAATTAACCCGGACTTTATCATCTCCTTCTACAGTGAAATAGCCCAGGTCTTCACGCTCTGTATTACCACAAAACGGACATTTAATGCGGGTATGTACCCACGTAACACCGCAAAGCCAACAGTCAAGCTGTTTTGCACCATCATCAGCTCTGAGCTGGCCATAATGCGGCATTTCTCCACATAAAGGACAATCCCCCCCTTCCCAAAGGTCTGTCCGCAAAACCTCGTAGATTGATTTAAAATGCTGCCGGTAAAATGAAGTTAACATAAATGAAAAAAGAAACGTGGCCAGATCTTGTTCAAGCTCTGTTTCTTCAATCAGCGAGTTTCGCAAAGCAAATATTTCCTCTTTTGTAACTTCATCAGCAGAATTAGCAAGAAAACTGTCCAGGCTTTCATTTACTTGTTTCATGATCTTTTTAAGCCCGGGATTTGCTTTAATAACTGCATCATTAAACCTTTTAAGCAGGTTGACCACATCTGCAGTTTTTAACCTGGGGTGCATTTCAAGAGAGTTCCCGGCCCGAATTCTCGTTGTTGCCATATCCTCGTCCAACACCGGAAGCGGTGTAACCGGGTTTTCCTCAAAAAAATTGGCGGCTTCTGCACATACCGCGTCAATAAAGGTCGCCGCATCTTTAAAATCTTTGTATAGTTTTTTGCAGCGGTTAATTTCTTCCTGACAGCTATTATACTGTAACTTGTTCAATGTTTAAAAGCTCCTTATTAATTAGCAATTTTGTAACCCATGTTTAATACTGCCTCAAGAAGTGTGTGATTGTGAAATTAGTAACTACTTTCCACAGCATTCATTTTCCGTAAGCCTTCATACCCTAACTATTATTACATAAGCCCTTTTTAGTGTCAACTAAAATAAAACCTTTTTACTATCATTTTGCACGGCTATATTACCTGTTAGCAGGAATCATTCTCAATTTGTATTCCACAATACTACAACTTTATCCTGCCTGCTTTAAGATGCATTTCCAAAATGAGACCTTCCCTGTGCGCTTTCCCTTTTCCGATAAACTTAAATGAACAGAGTTAAGCCAGCCCTGATAAAATATAGCAAAGCAGCTATCCCCGGTAGGAGACTTAATACTTTCCGACCCAGTCACAGAACAAACCTCTAGTTTAAACCACCAAAGTTATCTCCCGCACCCCGAGACGTGACAATTATTCCATGATTGACACCAATTATTTTACACCGGATAGCAAAACCGTTGTCGCCGAAAACAAGGCTTAAAACTTGCTCAGAGAAATATATACGACAAAGGATAAACAACTCCTTTCCAATAAAATATGTTGTTATATTTCCAAACATCTTATTAGACTAAAATTTTCATTATTTATCATGCATACCCTCCTTCTCCATTCTGAGTGCAAACTTTTTAATCGTATTTTGTTTTTATAATTATAATTCCCCTTTTGGCTATTGCTACCAACCATATTTCTAGATATAATTGCTATAAAAGATAAGCTAATTATGCTGGCGCCTGTAGCTCAGAGGATAGAGCACCGGATTCCTAATCCGGGTGCCGCAGGTTCGATTCCTGCCAGGCGCACCATAAAATAAGGGGTTTGGAAGCTTTTAAATAGCTCCAAACCCCTTTTAGTGTGCGTAGAGTATGCACATTGCTTTATGCCAATTCTGCAGCTGTTCAAAATTTCCTTTAAAATTTTCTTTAAAGAAGCAATGCCCATAAAAATGCCTGAATTGCAAGGTTGTTATCTTAAATCGATTTGAATATTGTGTTCTTGCCCGGTATCAGCTTATCTTTGCTCATTTACCCTTAAATAAATAATTTGCTAATAATTTCGATTGAATGGTTATTTAAGCTCTAATTCCGGTTTAATCAACTTGTCTTCGCTTAATTTAATAATCTTACCGTCGCTAAGTCTTTTGCACTTATATTTATTGTCGCTAGTGATCTCAACAACTTCATACTCGATTCCGAATCTCGACTTAACTTTATCCCCTACTTCAAACATTCTTCTCACCTCCTAAAGAATTGAGATTTTGCAACATGGTTAGAGATGACATTATTTTCCCAAATGACTCTGAAGCGTTGCCCCAAATCCTTTGAGAGATACCCTGAAACTTCAACTGTAAAAATTTTTTCTTTATTGCGACTTTCATTGATATTGTTAGCTTACCACAACATAATGTATCAGTCAATTTAAAAAATCAGCACAGATTAGGGTATGTAAGTACTTAATCTGCGGATTAACAAAAAGTGTTTCTTCTGGCTGCAAATAGGCAAACACCCACCATTTTAATTGTTTCAATATTTTTCAATTTATGTTATTATTAATACACACAAGTTAGTTTGTTCATATATCTTTGTTTTTCAATTGAAAGGAGAATCTTTCTTATGAAAATACTGGTATGTGTCGACGGTTCCGATCAAAGCAAGAGAGCCCTGGAAAAGGCGGCGATGATTGCCGACGGGTGTAAGGTAAATGAAGTGGGCATTATCCATGTATACGATCACAGCCAGGACTTGACCAAAATTACATCTTACAAAGATTTAACCGCGGAAGAAGTAGAAAAGTTTAAGAATATGGTTGAAAAACATAAAGAACAGCAAAAAAAGATCCTGGACGAAGCTTTAAAAACCTTTGAAGAAAGGAACATTAAAGCACGGACATTTTTTAGGGAGGGGCACCCTGCCAGGGAAATTATTAGTGTTGCCTGCGAAGAAGAGTTTGACATGATCGTTTTAGGCAGCAGGGGGCTAAGTGGTTTACAGAGAATTTTCCTGGGAAGCGTAAGCAGTGCAGTAATTCAGCAGGCAAAGAATAGTGACGTCCTTACGGTCAAATAGTAAGAACTTAATGCATGAACTTAAACTTACACTTATATTAAAAGGAGGCCCGCTATAAGCGCGGACCACCTTTTAACTGTCTCATCCAAAAATGTAATTTTGTCTAAGTAAAATATCGCTTGAAGTATGGTTGATGGTTTTTACTCCATATCAGTACCGTGCTGTTCAGCCATTTGGTTTAACTGTTCATTAAACTGCCCCAGCTGTTGCGAGCCTTCATTTAACAGCTGGTTAGCCTGATCCATGGCCTGATCATCCTGTTCCTCCACGGACTCCACCATCAAATTAAAAGCTTCCAGCTGGGTTTCCCACCCACTGATAAACTGTCCATGCAGGTTTTGCAGCTCCTGGGTTTCTGGTTCAATGTTGCGAAGCTCAGGCAGGATATTGTTTTCCACAGTGGGAATAATGTTATTTACCAGTTCCTCATAAAGGGCGTCGTCACCTTCAAACTGCTCACCGGTTACTCCTTCAAGGCTGTTAATAACCTGAGTTTCCTGTTCGCCAACAGGTTCTATCTGTTGAAAGTAAGCGTTCAGGTCATCAGCTAAAGGATCTTCGCCCGGCTCTTCAACTGGTTCTTCTTCGGCAACATCTTCTTCCAGGTCACCTTCTTCAGCCGCTTCTACATTATCTTCCAGCAATGAGACCAGCTCTTCAAATATTTCTTCTATATCTTCCAACAAATCAATTGTTAGATAAAGATCATCAGTTGCTTCCAGTTCCTCATACAGTGAATCAATTTGATCTAACCCGTCACTAATATCTTCTTCTAGCTCTATCATTTGTTCCACATCTACCAGTTCTTCCAATTCCTCTACATATTCCACAGCTTTATTTTCCAGTTCAATGTTTCGCTCTTCTATTGCATCAATCTTTCCGAGCAGTTGTTCCTCTTTTTCGTTTAACCTGTTACTAACATTCTCCCTGATTTCTTCTTCTGAATAGCGATCTGAAAAATCCTCGTTAAGCTGATCAACAGCCTCTTGTTCGTTTAATTCGCCCTCCAGCACGTCTTCAATCAAAGTTTCTGCCGCCTGCTGGAATTCTTCATCAGTTCCCAGATCATAATCTTCACCTTCTTCACAACCTAAAATTACTGCAAGCGCAAATATTATCATTAAAGCCAATAATATATTTTTTACTTTAAACATAATACACCTCTCTTTTCTAATTACTGCTAGCAGACAATACTAACCAGGCATTCAAGTGTCAACATCATCAAAAAGTCACAAACCAGCTTTATTTTATTTGAATACAGTATAAATCAAATTTTTACTTTTAAACGCTAATATGATCGCTGAGAGATTAAAATCCTCTTCTAACTGGTTCGCTATTACCTGTGATCTCTTTATCTGATAAAATAATACAAGAGGTGATTTAATTTTGAGAGTTATCGCTGGTACTGCCAGGGGAACCAATTTGAAGTCCCCCAAAGACCGTGCAGTCAGGCCGACACCCGATAAGGTAAAAGAAGCGTTGTTCAGTATTATCGGTAACCGGGTAATCGAATCGACTTTTTACGACCTGTATGCAGGCACCGGAGCAATCGGTATAGAAGCCTTAAGCAGGGGGGCCAATCAGTGCCTTTTTGTTGAAACAAAAAAAGACCATATAAAGCTTATCCGGGAAAACCTCTCCAAAACCGGGTTGTTAAATCAAGCCAGCGTTATCAAGGGTGATGTGTTTCATTTAATCCCCAGGCTGGGGCGCGACACTTTAAAAGCGGACCTGTTGTATTTAGACCCACCTTACGCTTATACCGCATTGGATGAGGTAATAATCGCTATTAACAAGGCAAAACTGGTAAAAGAGGACGGTTTGATCATCGTCGAACATGATTTTAAAAACCGGCAGTGGATTAACAACTTTAACGTAACCGGGCAAAAAAAATACGGTGATACCGGCCTTACCTTTATCAACTTATAAAATCTATAAATTGTGGTGCTGTTAAAAAGTTTGTATCCAGCTATAAAGCCTGCAAAAGTGATATCTTTTCACATATCGCAGGCTTTACAGCAAGCTCTTATTGTAATTCATTTAATACATTTTTTAATGCCTCAATAAGTTTATTGTTCTGCTCAATCGTCCCGTAAGTGATCCGCAGGTAGGTCGGAAAGCCAAAGATATCACCGGTGCGGACAATCACTCCCTGTTTAAGCAAAGCCTGAAAGGCCTCCCTGGAATCTACCTTGATATCAACAAAGCAAAAGTTTGCCTGGTCGGGTACCGGTTTGACACCAAGCCCGGCAAAGCCCTCGGTCAAATGCTTCCTCGATTCATTCACCAGCTGTCGGCTCTTTTTAAGATGCTCTTCATCATTAAGAGCCTCCAGGGCAGCTGCCTGGGCCATAGCGTTAACATTGAAAGGCTCCCGCACCCGGTTGATGTCGGCGGCAACCTCTTCCGGGGCAACCCCGTAACCAATCCGCAAACCGGCCAGTCCATAGATTTTGGAAAATGTTCGCAAAGCGACTACCGGCATACCTTTTTTAACATACTCCACTCCATCCGGGTGGTCCGGATCGGTTGCAAATTCCAGGTAGGCCTGGTCCATAACCACCAGGACCTTTTCCGGCAGTTTTTCTAAAAACCGGTCCAGCTCGCCCTTTTTGATAACTGTGCCGCTTGGATTATTGGGGCTGCACAGAAAAATCAGCTTTGTTTTTTCATTCACCTGTTCCAGGACATTATCAAGGTTATATTCAAAAGTATCTTCTTCCAGGGGAACTTTTTTTATTTCCCCTCCCATCAGGCGCATAGCAAATACATACTCAGAAAAACTCGGGGTAACCATAACCGCTTCATCACCAGGGTTGATATAAGCCAGGGTTAGAAAGGAAAGCAGTTCGTCGGAGCCGTTGCCAAAGACCAGCTGTTCCGGCTTTACCCCCAGTTTTTCGGCAGTGGCTCTTTTAAGGTAATAACAGTTGCCGTCAGGATATACATGCATCTTTTCAGCATGTCTTTTCATCACTTCAACAGCCTTAGAGGAAGGGCCGGCCGGGTTTTCATTTGAAGCCATCTTAATAACCCCTTTTAACCCCAATTCCCTCTCCACTTCATCCACCGGTTTACCCGGTTGATAAGGCTTGATCAGCTCCAAACAAGAACGAATCTCCGGTTTATCCAAGATAAATTCCTCCACATCTTTATAGGATTATAATTACTTTAAATAAATATTTTGCTATTACCCTTGCTTTCTCCTTTTACTTCTGGTATAATTCCAAAATAATATTACAGAAAAAGCTGTGATGGGGACAAAAACTTTGGCAATCCGTCCAGAAAAGGGCTTCTCAGGCTGAAAAAGCCCCCGGTAGCTAAAGCAATAAGCCACCCCGGAGCTGCTGTGCTGAATTGGCAGCTGAAATAAATAACTGCCGTTAAGAACAGCCGGCTGCAATGCCGTTAATTTCAACGAGTGGCTCGAAGTCTGGGCAACTGGAGTGGTACCGCGGGTTCATGCCCGTCTCTTTCTTATAGAAAGAGGCGGGCTTTTTAATTATACAGCGATCATACTATCTATTTTTCTCAAGGGAGGCAACTGTAATGAACATTGAATGGCACCATTTTTTTTCCACGGGAGCAAGCAGTATAACGGGGTCACAAATCCGGCAGTTTTTTGCCCTTACAGAAAGACCGGAGGTAATTTCATTTGCCGGTGGTTTCCCGGGAAATGAGTTTTTCCCCCAGGAAGATATTTCGCAGGCACTGTCGGAAATGATCATGGAAGACAGCCGCCAATCTTTGCAGTACAGCCCAACCGAAGGAAGCTACGAGCTTCGGATACTCCTGGCACAAAAAATGAACCGTGAAGGCGGCGGCTACTGCGAAGCAGGCAACCTGGTGGTTACAGATGGCTCCCAGCAGGGATTGGATCTGCTCAGCCGAATTCTTATTAATCCCGGCGATCCCGTTTTGGTTGAAGAACCGGCATATATTGGCGGGATAAGTGCATTTAAATCTTACGGAGGTCAGCCTGTAGGTATTGAGATGGACCAAGAAGGGGTTATTCCTGCGAAAATGGAAAAAACGATAATAAAACTGGCAGAAAAGGGACGCAAACCCCGTCTTTTTTACACGGTTCCCAACTTTCAAAATCCTACCGGGATCACCACCGGCTTCAAGCGTAGATATGAAATTCTTGCCCTTGCCTCCCGCTATAACCTGGTAATCATTGAAGACAACCCCTACGGAGATCTTTGTTACGATGGTGAGGTGCCGATTAATTACAAGGCCCTCGATCGCGAAGAAAGGGTGGTTTACCTGGGCTCATATTCAAAAGTACTGATCCCGGGGATCCGGATTGGCTGGCTGGCAGGATCCAGGCAGTTAATCGAAAAAGTAACCCTGGCCAAGCAAAGCGCCGATCTGTGCTCCAGTTCGCTGGGCCAACAGCTGGCGTACAAATTAACCCGGGATGGTTATGTCGAAAAGCATACAAAAAAATTAAACTGCCTCTACCGTGAAAAACGGGACACCATGTTTGCTGCCATGGAGAAATACTTTCCGGCAAATATTTGCTTTAATAAACCGGGGGGAGGATTTTTTATCTGGGTTAATTTCCCTGCTTACTATCCGGCCAGTAAAGAGCTGCTCGATTTGGCCCTGCAAAAAAATGTCGCCTTTGTGCACGGGGAAGGGTTTTCCAGCAACGGCGGAGGGAAATACTCTGCCCGCTTTTCTTTCAGCCAACCCTGCCTGGAGGAGATCACCGCCGGTATAAAAACCCTGGGAGAACTTTTCCAGGAAATTGAATCCGCATGGATGGCTAAAACAGCAAACTGCCGATAAATTCTTCCATGCTTCGCAGCAATAGATTTATAGTATAATAGATATAGTAAAAGTTATTTAGTGCATAGAACAACTGTTTGATCCTGAAAGACACCCGGATGGCATTTACGGTAAAGAGGGATAATGATGGCTACAATTGTAATAGTTGACAGCGAATGCGCAAACTTAAGCAGCATATATAAAGCGGTAAAGAAGGTTTCTTTAGACCCTATGATATCCGGAGAACCAGAGGTTATTGCTGAAGCTCAAGCAATTATATTCCCCGGGGTAGG
>PUKR01000019.1 GCA_003552365.1 Syntrophomonadaceae bacterium | reverse complement strand
GAAAAACCAGGGCAGGCCCTGGAGGAAGCCAGGGAAAAAGTTGCCGGTCTTATTGGTGCAGGGCAGGTAAAAGGCAGCAAGATTATTTTTACCGCTTCAGCTTCGGAAGCCAATAATATGGTGGTCAAGGGTTTAATCGCCGCGGGAAAAAAGAAAGGTAATCACATTATATCTTCGGCTATTGAACATTTTTCAGTGCTTAACCAGTTGAAGACCCTGGAGAAGGAAGGTTTTGAAGTTACCCTGCTCCCGGTGGACCGGGACGGTTTAGTCGAACCTGAAAAGCTGAAAAAAGCAATTACCGATCAAACTATTCTGGTAACAATCCAGGCTGCCAATCCCGAGATCGGCACAATTCAACCAATTGACGAACTTTCTGCTCCGGCGCGGGAAAAAGAGATCCCTTTTCACACCGATGCCACGGCGGCAGCTGGATGGATCCCCCTTGATGTTGAAAAAATGGGGGTGGATATGCTTACCCTGGCCGGCGATCAATTTTACGGTCCCAAGGGGACGGGAGTACTTTTCATCCGGAAAGGAGTTCGTCTGCGCCCCCTTATCGAAGGCGGAATCCAGGAACTGGGCTTGCGGGCCGGTACTGAAAATGTTCCTGCCATTGTAGGCCTTGGTGAAGCGGCAAAAATTGCGGCCCGGGAAATGGAGGAACGCTCAAAAAAAGTGGCATCCTTCAGGGACAGGCTCAAAGAGAGCTTGCTTAAGGATATACCACATCTTCATATAAACGGGCACCCCGAAAAACGTCTCCCCCATAACTTAAATATTTCGGTTGAATTTGTTGAAGGAGAGGCACTTTTAATGCGCTTAAATATGGGCGGTATTCATGTATCAAGCGGTTCTTCCTGCACTTCGCAGGCATTAAAATCTTCACATGTCCTGCAGGCAACCGGTCTTTCTCCGGAACTGGCTCAAGGGTCGCTTTTACTTTCTGCCGGTAAAGATAGCGATGAAGAAGATATTCCTTACATTACCGGTCAGCTGGGCCAGGTTGCCGAGCAGCTGAGAAGTATGTCGCCGCTTTACCACCAGTACCTTAAGGAGGGAAAAGATAATGCCAATGTACAGTGAGAAAGTGATGGAACATTTTACTAATCCGCGCAATATCGGCGAAATTGAAGATCCCGACGGAATAGGCGAAGTCGGCAACCCGGTTTGTGGAGATATGATGAAATTTACGATCAAGGTTAAAGATGGCCGGATTGAAGATGTTAAATACTTTACTTTTGGGTGCGGGGCTGCGATCGCTGTCTCGAGCATAGTTTCGGAAATGGCCGAGGGAAAAACTATCGAAGAAGCGCTAAATATATCCAACAAGGATGTCGCTGAAGCGCTCGGTGGTTTGCCGGGCAATAAAATGCATTGTTCCAACCTGGGTGCCGATGCCCTGCATGAAGCGATTCATGATTACATGGAAAAACAGGGAATTGATTCAAAATAAAAGGGAGGGCTATTTGCCATGGGCAGTAATGAACCGGGAAAGATGAAAGAAGGACGAGGGCAGTGCTCTTGCCCGTTTTGCGACCAGCCAATTTGCCCGGATACCGGGGATGAAGTATATACCTGCCGAAATGACGGCAGGTTAAAAATCCACAAGGTCGATTGTGTCGGCCTCTACTGTCCGGTGCCTGTCATGCGAGCGAAGGAGGAAATAGAACAGCTCGAAGGCGGAAGCTTAATGGAAGTTATTGCCGATGATCCGGCTTCTGCGGAGGATATTCCCCGCTGGGCAAAGCGGACCGGGCACAGCCTGGTAAAAATGGAGAAGGTTGACGATGAGTACCACTTCTACATTTACAAAGAAAGAGAGGTGAAATCTTAAAATGGCCGAAAGGAAAAAAATTCTTTACGTGCAGACCAGTGGAACTGACACCCCTGAAAGGCTTTATTCCCCGTTAATCTTAGCTCAAACTGCCAGGGCGATGGATGTGGAAGCAAGCGTTTACTTTCTGGGGAAAGGATTAAAGAATTTGATCAAGGAGGAAGCGGAGCAGGTTAAAGTTGGTGATTTCCCCACCCTTTACGAAGTTTTGCAGCAAACAGCAGGACAGGGTGTTAAGATAATGGCCTGCCAGCAAAGCTTGCAGTTGTTCGGCGGGGAGATCAAGGAGGAAGATTTAATTAAAGAAGCAACTATTGCCGGCGCCGCCACTTTAAACGATCTGGCCCTTGATGCAGATACAGTGCTGACTTTTTAACACGAGTGGATGAGCAGTAAAAAAAATAATAAAAACTTTGCCGTTTAGAAGGAATTTTATTTGCTATGGCGAATCGTATAAGGCGTAGCATGGTAGGACGGCAGGGTTTGTAAAGCACTTATGCCGGTCATTGAACCGGTATATTTTTGCCTGTTAATACTCCCGCCCGGAGTATTTATTTTTGCCCTGTCCGTTGATCTGCGATCAACTTACAGAGGAGGACAAAAGATGAAAAAGAGACTACTGTTTGTGGGGTTGGTGCTGTTACTGATTCTTGCTTCCGGGTGCGCACCCGAAGATGACGGCGAGGTGGATCCGGAGCCGGTCGAGGATGAAGATGAAGCGGCAGCTGAGGAAGACATTGCCGGGGAAGAGGAAGAAGAGGTATACCAGCTCAGCCTGGCTCACTTTTTTCCGGCCGGTCATCCTGCTGAAGTAGATCTGGTGCAGGGCTGGGCTGAAGAATTAGAACAGGCCAGCGGAGGCCGCATTGAAATCATCAGTTACCCCGGAGAAACCCTGCTGGATGCTGACGATATTTACAGCGGGGTCCTTGCCGGAACCGCCGATATCGGGCTTTCTGCTTTCTTTTATACCAGGGGACGGTTCCCTGTTCTGGAGGTATTCGAACTGCCGGGGATTGTTTATGAAGATTCATACATGGCCAGCAAAATAGCCTGGGAAGGGATTAAGGAACTTGACCCGGAAGAGGTCCGGGATACCGAGTTGATGTTTGTCCTGGCAACCGGACCCGGAGATCTTTTTACCACCGAGCCCGTGGAAAGCCTGGAAGATTTACAGGGAATGAAAATCAGGGCGGCCGGTTTAAGCGCTGAAACCCTGCCTTTGCTCGGGGCCGAACCGGAAGCGATGCCTCAGCCCGATGCGTATGAAGCATTACACCGGGGAATGGTAGAAGGTAACCTGGCCCCGGTGGAAGTGCTGAAAGGATGGCGCCATGCCGAGGTGACCGATTACCTGACCCGTACGCCGTTTCTCTATAATGCCCTCTTTTTTGTGACCATGAACCAGGAGAAATGGAATGAATTGCCTTCCGATCTGCAGGATATATTCCTGGAAGTCAACGAACGCTTCCACGAAAAAGTAGCCGCAGGTTTATGGGATGCCCAGAATGAGGAAGCCCTTGAATGGGCTGTTGAAGAAACCGGGCAGCAAGTTATAGAATTAAGCGAAGCCGAACAGGAAAGATGGATTGAAAAAGTTCAGCCGATCCAGGATGATTTTATTCAGGAAATGGAAGAGCTGGGGCATGACGGTGAAGCGATCCTGGATACCGTAATGCGTCTGGTAGAAGAATATAACCGGTAAAATATCTAAACAATATACTAAAGGATAGATCCTGGGATGCAGTTATTTGAAACAGTTGTAATAAGAGTAAGCCGTGGCCTTGATTTTATAGCAGGTATTATTCTCGCCGCCACCGCATTATTGGTGGTGGCGAATATTTTAGGCCGGGTCCTGCTGGGCCAGTCGATCCTGGGCACATACGAAATGGTCGGCTATTTTACCGCCGGAGCAGTTGGCCTGGCTTTAGCCAGGTGCGCTCTCGAAAACAGCCATATAGCTGTAGAGTTCATCGTAGAAAAGCTGCCTCCAGGTATGCAAAAAGCGATTGAGCTTATTGTGAGCCTGCCTGCTTTTGCTTTCTTGCTATTTTTAACCTTTAACCTTATTGCGTACGGTTACGGGATAGCTGAAAGCGGCGAGGTATCGTCCACTATTCGCCTGGCCTATTATCCTTTTATTTACCTGGTCGGGATTGGTTTTTTCATGCTGGCCATGGTGGCTTTGCTTAAAATGCTAAAACTGATTACCGGGGGTGAAAAATAATGGACCCGGTAACAGTAGGCCTGATTGGCATACTGGCATTTTTCCTGCTGATTACTTTAAAGATACCGATCGCTTATGTAATGGCCATGGTTGGCTTTGTCGGGTTTAGTTATTTAACCTCAACAACGGCCGCTTTTTCCATGGTAGCCACGGAAATATTTTCTACATTTTCCCGCTATTCACTGAGCGTGATTCCAATGTTTATCCTTATGGGGTTCCTTGCTTTCCATGCCGGGATGGGAGCCCGGCTTTACGATTTTGCCTATAAAATGGCCGGTCACCTGCCCGGTGGATTGGCAATTGCTACCCAGGCTACCTGTGCCCTTTTCGGGGCGGTATGCGGTTCTAACACGGCCACAGCGGCAACAATCGGTGCTATTGCCCTGCCGGAAATGCATAAGTACAGTTACAACTCTTCCCTGTCCACGGCCAGTGTCGCTGCCGGAGGGGCCCTGGGAGTGCTTATTCCGCCAAGTGTAATTTTTATTGTTTACGGCATTGCCGCCGAGCAGTCTGTCGGACAGCTCTTTTTAGCCGGTATTATCCCCGGCTTTCTCCTTATGTCTCTTTATATGCTGGTAATCTATATCAATGCCAGGCGCACCCCGCAGCTGGGCCCCGCCGGCCAAAAATCGGCGTGGAATGAACGCTACCGGGCTTTGGGCGGCGGGCTGATCGAAGTCATGGTTGTTTTTGCCATCTCGTTGGGTGGTCTTTTTGTCGGGTGGTTTATGCCCACTGAAGCCGGCGCAGTGGGGGTTGCCGGAGTAATGATGGTTACAGCCTTAAAAGGGCGGATGAACTTGAGGATCATCCGCCAATCGCTTGCCGATACTACCCGGACCACGGCGATGATTATGCTTCTTGTTGCCTCAGCAGTTGTTTTCGGGCGCTTCATTGCCGTAAGCCGGATTCCATTTGCCATGGCCGAGTGGGCTGCCGAACTGGCCCTGCCTTCCTTTGCGGTGATTGCCCTGATCCTTTTGATTTACTTGGTTCTGGGCTGTTTTATCGATGCCCTGGCCCTTATACTGCTAACCATTCCCATTTTTTTACCGGTGGCAGTTGACGTGCTTGGCTATGACCCGATCTGGTTTGGGGTAATCATTGTAATGGTGGTGGCAATGGGAGTAATACCCCCGCCGGTGGGGATGAATGTTTATATCGTTAAAGGGGTAGCCGGCAATGTTCCCCTGGAAGTGATATTCAGAGGGATATGGCCATTTCTGTTTGCAATAATTGTTGCTTTGGCACTTTTAATTATGTTTCCCGCTCTTGCTACTTTTTTGCCCTCGTTGATTCAACCTTACTGATTCAGCTTTAGTTAAAATAACAACTAATAATCTAAGTGACGGTGGGTATTTTTATGTTGCCCGTTTCGTTATATAATAAATATAAAAGTATGAATAGGGGAAAGCCGGTTATGAAGGGAAAGTTTATAAACAAGCCAGTACTAACTTTTATAATTACCTCAACCGTGGTTATTTTGGTATCTGCCCTGGTAGGGATGGTCCTGGTGCCCGAAGCCCTGAAAACCGAAAGGATCGAAATTGAAACTATAGATGTAAGCAAAGTCCCGGATGGAACCTACTACGGTTCTTTTGAATCTGTATTAACTTCTGCCAGGGTTTTAGTTACGGTTGAGGATCAACGCATTGCCGACATAGATTTAATTGACCATGAGCACAGCAACGGAGCTCCGGCAGAAAGGGTCTTAGACCGGGTTCTTGATGAGCAGTGCCTGGGAGTGGATACAGTCAGTGGGGCGACTACCAGCAGTAAGGTGCTGTTGAAGGCAGTTGAAAATGCATTAAACTACGGATTGGAAGAATGTGAAGAAAGGAAAACGGAAGGAGAAACTTAAATTTACAGGAAGAAGCGGTTACCCGGAGATTAATTAGATAATAATTTTTATAGGGTTCAAAAAAGCCGGTTTAACAATTTCTTGTGAATGAATTGGCCGGCTTTAATTTTGCGCTTCCGCCAAAAGAACTTCGCTTAAAGTAACCGGTTCCAGGCCGCGCTCACGCAAACCTTCGATAATTGCCGGGAGTGCGGCGATATCTTCCTCGACGAAATGCAGCAGAACGATACTGCCGCCCCTGGCGTTTTCGAGGACATAATTGGCAATATTTTCCCTGGTGTAAGCCGTGTTTCTTAAAGAATAAAGCAGCTCTATATCCCAAAGTATGGTAAACATTCCCTTTTCTGCGACGATATCCTGAATTCTTTCCCTGTGATGGCCCTGTCCGGAAGAATAACCGTCCCGGTAGGGGGGCCTGAAGAAAAGAGTGCGGTAAGGGTAGCCTAAGGATTCTTCCACAGCCTCCTGCCAACCGCTTAATTCCCTGGCTACGCCTTCATCGGAGTAGGTCGAGAGGAAGGGGTGGCTGTATGTATGGTTGCCCAATTCATGGCCTTCATCTACCGCTCTCTGCCAAACTTCCGGCTGCCGCTCGACAATATCTCCCTTGGGGAAAAGAGTAGCCTGGACCCCGTATTCCTTAAAGTAATCGAGGGCCCGCTGGGTCAGATCTGCCCCGGCCCCGTCATCAATGGTCAAAGCTACTTTATTTGTATCGCGGTTGCCATGTTCGATAATGGTTTGAGAGCGCATCATCTTGTTTTCTTCACGCAGCTTTTCGTTTTCCTCTATGATTTCCCGGTTTTTTTCATAGATTTCTTCATACTTTTTTTCCAGCCACTGATTTTCCTCTTCAATTTCTTCAAAGCGGCTTTCCAAAGCATCAAGGTCTGATTTAAGGGACCGCACCGTCATGTACTGACCTGCGCTGAATACGGCAAGGGCCCCAATGATTCCGAGCAGCATTACATATAAAGTAATCCGCATTGCTTTCCTCTTTTTTGCCTGGCGGGCATGCCTGTTATGATAGCTACTGCTATTTTTATAGTTCGATTGATTATACTGGTAATCATTGCTCATCGCAAAATTTTCCTTTCCCTAAATAACATTTTCTTTTTAATCGCTTATATGGTAACCTATTAAGGAATATAAGACAATAGTTATTTACTCGGCCCTTTCCAAAATGCACCAGGGCTGAGCAGTAAAGGTAAAAGATAAATTATGGAAACAGCAAGGCAATAAACTTTCCGGTAGATTATCAATAAAAAGGAGGGGCTAATTTTGAAAAAGCTGCTTGCCGTAGCTTCCAGCCCGCGCCGTAACGGCAATAGTGAAACGCTTTTGAACGAATTCTGCCGGGCGGCGGAAGAATCAGGCTGGCAAGTGGAATTAATTCGGATTAACAGTATGAATTTTAAACCCTGCCAGGCCTGCGATGCCTGCGCCAAGGATGGGCGCTGTATATTGAAGGACGATATGCAGGAAATTTACCCTAAAATGATCAATGCGGACGCCCTGGTTATAGCCAGTCCGGTCACCTTCGGTTCTTTAAATGCCCAGCTTAAAATGTTTATTGACCGTTTCCAGTGCTGGTGGCATGCCAAGTTTAATTTGAAAACTCCTTTTATACCGGATCAACCCAGGCGGCGGGGCTTTTTCATCTGTGTAGGCGCCCTTGAGCGTGAGCGCTACTGTGAAAACGCCATTGAGATCATTAAAGTCTTTTTTGTCAACATTAACCACAAGTTTTCCGGCAGCCTCGCCTTGCGGGGCTATGATGAAAAAAAAGCGGTAGCAAAAGACCCCGGCGCCCGGGAAAAAGCATACCGGGCGGGAAAAGAGTTTATAGCCGAAGTTGAAGCAAGTGTGGATCAGTAATTATATTTGTCAGTGATATACCTTGGTTGAGGCTTCAAAAAGTAACCCGGTAGGTATTTGCCCGGAAGAAAATACGAAAGAAGAAAGGTTTGTCTCGGGAAATTAAGTTTAGAAAGTCATACAAAAGGGGCTGTTTCCCCGGGAGGGATAACAGCCCCCGAATAACTATCTTATGCTTACGCCTGCTCCGTTTCTTTGGTTTCACCGGTTTGCCCGAATTCAAGGGCGTCTGTCCCTTTGCTGATAAAAACCGGAGCCCCGGTGCTTAAATCGCCGGCAATTATCTGTCGCGATAGCGGAGTTTCCACTTCGTTTTGAATTACCCGTTTAAGCGGCCTGGCTCCGAAAGCAGGATCGTAACCCTTCTCAGCAAGGTAGGCAACTGCTTCGTCATTCCACTGCAGGTTAAGATCTGAGGTGTCGGCCAGGCGCTCGGCAAGCCTGCTGAGAAGCAGCTCGGCTATGCTGTGGATTTGGTCTTGCTCCAGGGCCCGGAATACGATGGTTTCATCGACCCGGTTTAAAAACTCCGGGCGGAAATGCTGCCTTAAAAGGCCCAGGACGGCACTTTTCATCTCTTCATAGCTGCCGCCTTTTTCGTGGAAAGACAGGATCTCCTGGCTGCCGATGTTGGAAGTCATGATCAGGATTGTATTCCTGAAATTAATGGTTCTTCCTTTACCGTCGGTCAGGCGGCCGTCATCCAAAATCTGCAGCATGGCGTTGAAGACGTCATGGTGCGCCTTTTCGATTTCATCAAAGAGAATCACACTATACGGTTTGCGCCTGACTGCTTCGGTTAGCTGGCCGCCTTCCTCGTAGCCGACATATCCCGGCGGAGCGCCGATCAGCCGCGCTACGGTGTGTTTTTCCATATATTCAGACATGTCCAGGCGGATCATGTTGCGTTCGTCGTCGAATAAAGCCTCGGCCAGGGTCCGGGCCAGTTCGGTTTTACCAACCCCGGTGGGCCCCAGGAAGATGAAGCTTCCCACCGGGCGGTTGGGGTCTTTGACCCCGCTGCGAGACCTGAGTACGGCATCGGCAACCGCTCTAACCGCTTCATCCTGCCCGATAACCCTTTCATGTAGAATTTCATCCAGGCGAACCAGTTTCTCGCGCTCGCCTTCGAGCAGGCGGCTGACCGGAATACCGGTCCAGCGGTTAACCACCCGGGCAATTTCGGTTTCACTTACTTCTTCGTTTAAAAGCATGTTTTCTTTCTGCTTCTTGGCCAGGTGTTCTTCCTCGGACTGCAGGCGTCTTTCCAGTTCGTTTAAACGTCCGTACTTCAGTTCGGCAGCCCTGTTTAAATCGTACTCCCGTTCAGCCTTTTCGATTTCGGTGCGCACTTCATCAATCTCTCTTTTGAGCTGACGCACCCTGGCAATGGATTGCTTTTCAGTCTGCCATTGCGCTTTCATCGCATCGGCCTGGCTGCGTAATTCGGCCAGCTCTTCCCGCAGTTTTTCAAGGCGCTCCTGGGAGGCTTTGTCTTTTTCCTTGTTCAGGGCCGCTTCTTCGATCTCAAGCTGCATCACCCGGCGGGTAATCTCGTCTAAAGCCGCGGGCATGCTGTCGATCTGGGTACGCAGGTGGGCAGCGGCTTCGTCTACCAAATCGATAGCCTTATCAGGCAGAAAACGGTCGCTGATATAGCGGTCTGATAAAACTGCCGCTGCAATCAGCGCGCTGTCCTGGATCCGCACCCCGTGGTGCACTTCGTAGCGTTCTTTTAACCCGCGAAGGATCGAGATAGTATCCTCCACGGAAGGCTGGTTTATCTGTACCTGCTGGAAGCGCCTTTCCAGGGCGGCGTCTTTTTCAATATACTTCCTGTATTCGGTAATGGTAGTCGCGCCAATACACTGCAGCTCACCCCGGGCCAGCATCGGCTTCAGCAGGTTGCTGGCATCCATGCCGCCCTCGGCGGCACCGGCGCCGACCACGGTATGCAGTTCGTCTATGAAAAGAATAATCCTTCCTTCCGCATCCTGAACTTCTTTCAAAACGGCTTTAAGCCTTTCTTCAAATTCACCGCGATATTTCGCGCCTGAAACTATGGCGCCCATGTCTAAAGCAATTACTTTTTTATCTTTTAGCCCTTCGGGGACGTCGCCGGCGACAATTCTCCGGGCCAAACCTTCGGCTATGGCCGTTTTGCCGACCCCGGCATCCCCGATTAAAACCGGGTTGTTTTTAGTCCGTCGGGATAAGATTTCCATCACCCGGCGGATTTCGTCGTCACGGCCGATAACCGGGTCAAGCTTGCCCCGGTAAGCCAGGTCGGTTAAGTCCCTTCCGTAACGCATCAGGGCTTCATAAGTTTCTTCCGGGTTATCGCTGGTTACCCGCTGGCTGCCTCGCACTGTCTTCAGCGAGTTTAAAAGCTTATTGCGGTCCAGGTTATATTTACCGAACAGTTTTTTTACATCATCGTCTCCTGCTTCGGTTAAGGCCAGGAGCAGGTGCTCCACACTTACATACTCGTCTTTAAGCTGTTTTGCTTCCTGCTCGGCTTTGGAAAGAACCCTGGCCATGGAAGAGCTCATCTGCAGGGGGCCGTCGTAACCGGAAACCTGCGGCATGGCATTTACCTGTTTTTCAAGCTCTTCTTTGAATGCTTTTACATCCACTTCCGCATGCTCCAGGAAACGGTCGGCCAGGCCTTCTTCCTGCTCAAGCATTGCCAGTAACAGGTGTTTAGGCCCCACTACCTGGTGCCCCCTGTTAACTGCAATTTCCTGGGCTGTATTTAAAGCTTCCCTGGTTTTGTTGGTTAAACGTTCTAAGTCCATATCTATTCACCTACTTTTTTTCGCAGACGTTCAATTTCGTCTTCCATATTTTCTATTTTGTCCAGCAAATCCACAATTATGGTTGCGCCCACCGTGTTCACGCCAAGTTTTCTTTTCAGGCGAAGAGCCTTGTTCAAGCGGCGCAAATCTTCATAAGGTATGGTTTGGTCTTCATCAATGCTAATAATTCCCAGTTCTTCGTAAAGGCTTAAAATATCGGGATGATACTGCACCCGGCATTCTGTGACCTTTTCGCCTACATCGGTGTGACAGTGGACTCGAATCAGCTTCATTCTGAATCCACCCCGCTTTTCCGCATGTCGTAGAGCTTTTTGTAAAGGTCCTTTTCCTCACCTGTTAAATCAGGCGGAGTGTCTATTACCAGTCGCACGTATTGATCCCCGCGGGATTTATTCTTTCCGGGGAATCCTTTACCGCGCAAGCGCAGCTTATTGCCGCTGCGGCTATCCGGCGGCACCTTAAGGTTAACCTTACCGTCAAGGGTATCCACCGGGATTTTATCGCCAAACAGCGCCTGGTCGGGCCGGATTACGGCATCTGTTTCGATGTCGTTTCCTTTAAGCCTGAACTTGGGATGCGGCTTTAAGCGTACTTTCAAGAAAAGGTCGCCTTTTTGTGCGCCTCCCAGGCCGCTGCCGCCCTGCCCTTTCAAGCGGATCCGGCTGCCTTCCTTAACTCCGGGGGGAACCCGGACGTCCAGTGTTTTTTCATCTGGCACTGAACCGGTGCCGCCGCACTGCGGGCAAAAACCGCGCCCGCTGGTTCCTGCACCACCACACTGGGCACAGACGGCGCTGCCGCTGACCCGGATTGATTTGGTTGTGCCTTTGTAAGCTTCCTCAATGCTTAATTCTATTTCGCTTTCCACATCTTCGCCTTTGATGGGGCCACGCTGGGCCCGGCGACCGGCCCTGCCGGTTCTTCCCGCGGCCCCGGTGGCTCCTGCTGCGGCGCCTTCACCGAAGAACATCTTGAAAAAGTCACTGAAGCCACCGCCGAAAACGTCTTCAAAGCCACCGCTGCCAAAATCACCGGATGTGTAAAAATGCACGCCGTCCATCCCGGGTTGTCCCTGCTGGAACCCGGAGAAGTCCTGGCCGGATTTCCACTGGCTACCCAGCTGATCGTAGCGTTTACGTTTTTCCGGGTCGATTAGGACTTCATAAGCTTCGTTGATTTTTTTAAATTCTTCTTCAGCCTTTTCCTTTTCACCGGCCGGGTGCAGGTCAGGGTGCCACTTCCGGGCCAGTTTCCGGTAGGCGCTCTTTATTTCTTTTTCCGAGGCGTTGCGATCAACGCCCAGGATTTCATAGTAATCTTGAAATTTTACTGACATACCAATTCCCCCAACTAGAACGATCTATTATTCGTTGTTGTTTTCTTTTTCATTTTCTTCTGCCTGCCCATCAGGCTTTCTTGCCACCATGACCCGGGCCGGCTTAAGCAAAGTATCCCCTAACTTGTAGCCGGTGGTTATTTCTTCAGCAACGCAGCCTTCCGGGTACTGGTCGGTATCTATGTAGCCGATTCCTTCCTGATCTTCGGGGTCAAAAGGTTTCCCCAGGCAATTGACAGGCCTGACCCCGTGTTTATATAAAAGGTCGTAGAACTGCCGGGCCATTATGTTGATACCTTCGGCCGCGGCCGGATCCTGGACCTGTTTTCTGGCTTGGTCAAAGTAATCTAAAAAAGTAAGCAGGTCAAGCAATATTTCTTTTTTGGCATGGAGCCTCTGGTTTTCTTTCTCCCGCTCCATCCGTTTGCGCAAATTATCTAAATCTGCCCGGGTGCGGATGTGCTTTTGCTTTTCTTCTTCCAGCTCCCGGCGCAGGGAATCTATCTCTTCTTCCGGATCGGGCTTTTCTTCAAACCATGCTTTAGTTTGTTCCGGCTGTTCTTTATGGTCACTTTTTACAGCACCATTGTTTCCTGGATCACTGGTATAATCGTTGTTTTTTCCCTGCTCTTCCCTCTGAGCATTACTCTGCTTTTTTTCTGTATGTTCCTTATCATAGTTTTTGTTTCTTTTTTTCATATCTATACCTCCAACTTCATGGTTCTAAAAGCAGGGCCGGAATAAGGTTCTCTACACCGGCCCTGCCTGTGAACCTTTCACCGCTAAACTGCGGTTAGTGATCTTGGTTTACTGCTCTTCATAGTCGGCATCAACAACGTCTTCGTCACTGCCGCCTTCGCCTGCCGAACTGCCAGTTGACTGCTGCTGGCCTTCTCCGCCGGCTGCTGTTTGCTGGTAAGCAGTTTCCGACAGGGAGTGTGCGGCCTGCTGCAGTTCGCTGTGCAGGTTGCGCACCTTATCTATCGGTTCTTCGTTTTTAACTGCCTCTCTCAGGTCGTTAATTAGTTTTTCGATTCTTTCTTTTTCGTCGGCTGGGATGCTCTCGCCAAGCTCCGAAAGCTGGCGTTCAACCTGGTAGGCCAGGCTGTCTGCCTGGTTGCGCTCCTCGATTTCCTGGCGGCGTTTTTTGTCTTCTTCGCTGTATTTTTCTGCTTCGTCGACCATTCTTTCAATTTCGCCTTGCTCAAGGTTGGTTGAACCGCTGATTGTAATCGACTGTTCTTTGCCGGTTCCCTTGTCTTTCGCGCTGACATTCAAGATGCCGTTGGCGTCAAGGTCAAAGGTAACTTCGATCTGCGGCATGCCGCGTGGAGCAGGGGGGATTCCCTCCAGCTTGAACTGACCCAGAGAACGGTTGTCTTTGGCCAGTTCCCTTTCACCCTGCAGGACATGGATGTCCACGGCCGGCTGGTTGTCTTCTGCTGTTGAAAAGACTTCGCTGTGCCGGGTTGGAATGGTGGTATTGCGTTCGATTATCTTGGTCATAACGCCACCCAGGGTTTCTACCCCTAAAGAGAGCGGCGTTACGTCAAGCAGTACCACGTCGTCCATTTCTCCTCCGAGCACACCGGCCTGAATTGCGGCGCCCAGTGCGACAACTTCGTCCGGGTTAACGCTCTGGTTCGGTTCTTTGTCGATTATATCCCTGACCAGTTTCTGCACTGCGGGAATCCGGGTAGAACCGCCGACCAGGATTACTTCGTCAATGTCTTTTTCAGTCAGCCTGGCATCACTTAAAGCATTTTTTATCGGCTGACGGCAGCGTTCAACCAGGTGGTGAGTCAAATCATCGAACTTGGCCCTGGTTAACTTGGTGTCGAGGTGTTTCGGCCCGCTGGCATCAGCGGTAATAAAAGGCACACTGATTTGAGTCTCCATGGTTGAAGAAAGTTCAATTTTTGCCTTCTCTGAAGCCTCGATCAACCTTTGCAGGGCTTGCCTGTCTTCACGCAGGTCAATTCCCTGGTCTCGCTTAAACTCGTCAGCCAGGTGATCGACGATAGCTTTATCGAAGTTGTCACCGCCCAGGTGGCTGTCACCATGGGTTGACTTAACTTCGAATACGCCTTCGCCTACTTCTAAGATCGATACGTCGAAAGTGCCGCCTCCTAAGTCAAAAACCAGGATGGTCTCGTTTTCCTTTTTGTCAAGCCCGTAAGCCATTGAAGCGGCAGTCGGCTCGTTGATGATCCGCTGCACATTTAAACCGGCAATCTTACCGGCGTCTTTGGTAGCTTGACGCTGAGCGTCGTTAAAGTATGCAGGCACCGTAATTACAGCATCGGTTATTTTTTCGCCCAGGTGTGCGGAAGCATCATCGACCAGTTTCCTCAAGATCATGGCCGAGATTTCCTCCGGGGCGAATTCCTTGTCGTCGACTTTGAAGCGCACGGCATTGTTTGGGCCGGCTACGACCTGGTAAGGAACGTTATGGCGTTCCGCCTCTACTTCGTCGTAATTGCGCCCGATAAAGCGCTTCACCGAGAAAAGGGTCCGTTCAGGATTCAAGGCAGCCTGCCTGCGGGCTACCTGCCCGAGCAACCTTTCTCCACTATCCTTTTTAAATGCTACAACCGAAGGAGTAGTTCTTGCTCCTTCTGCGTTGGTTATGATTTCCGCTTTGCCGCCTTCTATGGCTGCAACTGCGGAAAATGTTGTTCCAAGGTCAATACCTATCGCTTTACCCATACTATTCACCTCATTTCCTTTCTATTTTTAATGGATTTAGCGATTATGGGGCAAATATTAACTGGCAAAAAATGATCTTGTTTAAGGTTTGCCCCAAGCTTTATCAAAAAATTTGTTATCTGCCTATTTACAATTTTTATTCCAGCAGCCCGTCGCTGGCTACTTTCACCCAAATACACTCGCTGGCGTGTCCGGCCAGTTCTTCCTTGATCTTTTGATGGATGGACTCGATATCTTTCTGGGTCTGGCTGAAAATTTGGTTGCACCCATCATCCAGGTTCAAGTCAATTCCTTCCTGGGCTATCTTGTTGATTGCATCAAGGTGCTCGTAAATTTGATTGTACTTTTCCCTGGTAGCCAGGGCATCGCGCATCATTTCTGCTTCCTCTTCATCGAGCAGTTCGAATTTCTCCTTCGGAGCCCCGCATTTTGGACAGATATCAGGGGGTTCTTCTCCTTCGTGCAAATAACCGCAGACTTCACAACGCCACATCTTCATACTTTTATCCCCTTTCGTTATTAATTATTTAACCCTGATGCAGAGCCTTAAACTTTCCCCTTTCGATGCCCGGGCCAGTTCCCGGTCCAGGGTTAGAATCATTAGCTCCGGGAATTCATGCTGCAGAGTTTTAGCCGTGGCCAGGTGCCACAGGCTCGATCCGCGAAGCGGCCATTTCCGGGCCAGTTCCCGCAGGGCCAAATTGTCAGGCACGATATTTAAACGGCTCCATGGCCCGGCTTCCAGCATGTCAAAAAGAGAGTCGATTACGAACTCCGGCAGCAGGTTTTCCCTTTGGATCCTGCTGATCACTGTGTAAGCCTCAGCGATAGTCAGTGTGGTCAATAGATGAAATCCCTTTTGGCGGGCTTTTTCTTTGATTATATCGCTGTGCTCATCTTTAAACAGGTACGACAATAGGGCGGAAGAATCCCAGTAAATTACGGCCATCCGTTCAGCCATTGTCCTTTTCCTCCCTGATGAACCGCCGGGCATATTCCTCCGGCAGTTCTATCGGGGCTTCCGGCTCAGCCCTTCCGTCCCGGGAGCTGGATTCAATTAACCCGCAGCTTTCATAATTCCGGATCCTTTCTTCCAGGGAAAGGCTCTTGCCCTCGGCCGGGACCAGTTTAGCTACGGGTTTACCCCGGTCGGTAATAGTTATTTCCATCCCGTCACGGACGTCCCGGATCAGCTTACTTAAATTTATCCTGGCTTCGCGGATCCCGATATAATTTTTTTTCATTGCAATCACGCCCTAATGTAGTCACTGTTACTACATTAAATTATAGGGGCGGTGATCAAGTTTGTCAATAGTTTTTGTGTACACAAGTACCACATTTTTAATTTAACTTGTTTCAGGGGCATGTAAAGGGGAGGAGGCTTAGAAATAAAGGTTTTGTCTTTGTTTCCGCTTTGATTGGGGAAGGAAAACATTTTGATCTGTCGAATATTATAATACAAGCCTGCTAAAATTGTTGCTTTGTCGTCTATTGTGACCGTTTTACCTGCGGTGGACCCTGTCCAAAATAAAGCACGGCTAAGCATCAACCTGGTGAATATGATAAAAGCCTGAGTAAGTAACAACATTGCAGGTTGGAAAGGAGCTTATCCAAAATTGCTGGTACTTGAAAATATACACCTGGAACTGGAAACAGGGGAAAAGAAAGTCCCAATTTTAAATGATGTTAATTTAGAATTTGAGGCCGGTAAGATGTATGCATTAACCGGGCCGAACGGCAGCGGAAAATCTTCGGTGGCCCGGGTGGCCATGGGTATATACAGGCAAACTAAAGGCCGGGTGCTTTTTGACGGTGAAGAGATCAGTGAACTGGGCATCAGTGAGCGTGCCCGTAAAGGGATCGGTTATGGATTTCAACACCCGCCCCGGTTTAAGGGGATGCCGGTAAAAGACATGTTGGAATTGGCCATGAAATATTCTGATAACGTAAACTGCCAGGTGCTTCGCGACATCGGCCTTTGTCCCGACGAATACCTGGAACGGACTTTGGATAACAGTTTATCCGGCGGAGAGATTAAAAGGATTGAAATTGCTACCCTGCTGGCCCAGAACCCCAGGGTGCGCATTTTTGACGAACCGGAGGCGGGCATTGACCTTTGGAGTTTCGAGCAGTTGATTAATGTGATTGGCAGCAGTCACCGTGAAGATACAACTACAGTGGTTATTTCGCACCAGGAAAAGATTTTGAACATGGTTGATGAAATTATTCTTGTAGAAGACGGCACTGTCAGTATGCGCGGCAGCCGGGAAGAAATCTGGCCCCGGATTAAAGAAAGCGCCGAGTGCTCTTGCCGTTACAGCTGTCAACTGGGAGGAGAAATCTATGCTGACTGCCCTCGATAAAAAACTCTTGGAAGAGATAGCGGATCTGCACGGTGAACCCCCGGGAGCTTTCAATATTCGCAAAGATGGTAAAGGCATTGAGCGACGTTCCCTGGAAGGTATTGAAATCACTCCCAAAAAGGATCAACCCGGCATTGATGTAGTGGTAAACGAAGGCAAGGAAGGGACAATCCACATACCGGTCATCCTCACGGAAACCGAGCTTTCCGATTTAGTCTATAATCATATTGATATCGGGCCGGGGGCGGACATCACCCTGGTTGCCGGATGCGGAATTCACAACCCGGGCTCGGGCAAGGCCCAGCATGATGGAGTGCATGAAATATACGTGCGTAAAGGGGCCCGCCTGATTTATACCGAAAAGCATTTTGCTGAAGGTGAAAGTAGCGGTAAAAAAGTGCTTAATCCCAAAACAGTTTTGGTTATTGAAGAAGGTGGTTATGCCGAACTTGAGCTGGTGCAAATCCGGGGTGTCGATCAAACCACACGGGTTACAGAGGCTGAAGTACAGGCCGGGGGCAGGCTGGTTATGTACGAACGCCTGCTAACCGGCGGCGAACAGTCGGCCAACTCCGATGTGGTGGTTAACTTGATGGGTGAAGAAAGCACCGCCCGTATTGTATCCCGCTCTGTGGCCCAGGGCAATTCAAAACAAAGCTTTAACCCGCGTCTACTGGCTCACGGGCCCGGGCGCGGTCACGTGGAGTGCGACTCGATTATTATGGATCAGGCTACAGTTCGTTCAGTGCCGGAAATATGGGCTGAAAATGCCGAAGCTGAACTGGTTCATGAAGCGGCAATCGGTAAAATAGCAGGTGAACAGTTAATTAAACTGATGGCCCTTGGCTTAACCGAAGAAGAAGCCGAGGAAGCTATTATCAGCGGGTTCCTTAAATAAATAAGATGGGGGTTCGTTTTTGGGTATAATCACCATTTCACGTGAGTTCGGGAGTGGGGGCGAAACAATAGCCCGCCTGGTCTCTGAAAAGACGGGATTTATGCTTATTAATAAAGACTCAATTGCCCGGGGTTTATCTGAACACGGTATTGAGATTCCCGCTGCAGATCTGGAGCAGCTTGATCTTGAAAATGACCAGGACCGTTCCGCCCACCGCTATATTGAAGCAATGCACGAATATATATACGATCTGGCTATCCGCAACGACCTGGTTATTTTGGGCCGGGGCGGTTCTATTTTGTTTAAAGACTATCCTCCCTCTATCCATGTAAGGGTAATTGCCCAGTTCACCCAAAGGGTGCAGAGGGTAATGAAAACTTACAATCTTAATTCCGATACAGCGGTGAAACTGGTCAAAGAAAAAGATCGGGGCATGATCTCTTATTACAGGCAGGTTTTTGATGTTAACTGGAATAACTTGCGTTACTATAACCTGGTTCTAAATACAGAGTACATTGAGCTGGAGGATGTTGCTGATATAATTGTCGGGGCTTACCGTATCCATGCCGAGCCGCGGGAAGTAAAAGACGGGCCTCCAAAAAGTGAAATCGAAGATAGTGTATTTTGCACCCCCGCTGAAACCGCTGAAGCAGAATCCGAACAATTTATGCATCCCAGCGAGGAAGAATTTGCCCATATGCTTGATTTTTACCGGATCCGCTGGGAATACGAGCCCAACACTTTCCTCCTGGAATGGGACAGCGAAGGCAATGTGGTAGAAGCATTTTCTCCTGATTTTTACCTGCCCGATCAAGATCTTTATATCGAGCTAACTACCCAGAAACCGAAACAGGACTGGAAAAAGAATCGAAAAATCAGGCGCATGAATGAACTGTACCCCCATGTAAATGTTAGGTTGATTGATAAAAGGGGCTTTGAAAGCCTGTTGAAAAAACATAGCATCGATTATGATCAGGAAACTGACCGGGAAAAAGGTGAATAAGCTTGCATGAAAAAAAATCGTATGGTGAAGACCAGCTGAAAGTAATTTTTACCCGGGAACAAATAGAAGAAAAGATAAAAGAGCTGGGAAGCAGGATTTCTAAGGATTATGCCGGCAGCGAACTGATCATGATCGGGGTCCTGCGCGGCAGTACTTATTTTTTGGTTGATCTTACCCGCAGCATGAGCATTCCCTTTGCAATCGATTTTATCAGTATTTCACATTACAGCGAACAGGCAGATTCTGCCGGGGTGGTCAGGATAACCAAGGATCTTGATCTAAGCATTACCGGTAAAAATGTGCTTGTTGTTGAAGACATTGTCGATACCGGGCTAAGCCTGGGCTATCTTTTACGCAACTTAAAAACCAGGAACCCGGCCGGGCTTAAAGTCTGTACCCTTTTAAATGTGGAAGCGCGGCGAATCGTGGAAGTGCCTGTCGACTATAAAGGTTTTGATATTCCCAATATTTTTGTGGTTGGTTACGGACTCGATTATAACGAAAGGTACCGCAACCTGCAGTTCATTGCCGAGTTTGACCGTTCACGGAAAAGTACATAATAAAACCAGGCTCCAACAGACCTGCGGTTTTGCCTGCAGACCCTGTATCCACCGACCCTCTGCGGTTGCTTCCATCGCCTCTGCAGGCGACTTTTTCAACCTCCGGCCAGTTTCTTCAGACTCTGCGCTGCGGTTTTTCCGGCGCCTCCCGGTAAAGTTCAGCTTTAACTTACCTTTACCTTTCAGCTACCGTCCCTTGCAGCTGCCTGGTTCTTCTGGATACTTTCGGCTTCCGAGCAAGGTTTCCACCTTTTTCTTCCACCGTTTCTCCTCTTGAACCAGACCCGGCTCACCTTGGAGTCTCTCGGAACCTGGTAAAAGTATAATAGCATGGCCCGGGATCTTTGTCAATAGTTATTTCAATATTTTTTTT
>PUKR01000171.1 GCA_003552365.1 Syntrophomonadaceae bacterium | reverse complement strand
CTTTAGAGCGAATCATATCACTTTCAATTACATAACCGACTGAAGCTCCGGAAAGGTAACCCAGTATCTTTGGCGGATCGACACCGGGAAGCAGCACTACTAAAGTCAAAGGCACGGCAATAGCAAGGACCGCCAACAAGGGAGTCGAAAAACGTTCGATCCAGCCTTTTTCGTAAAATAGCACACTTAACCGGAAAAATACCAGGATAAAAGGTATACCAAAAGCGAAACCGCCTAAAATATCTGCTAAGTAGTGATAACCGAGAACCATGCGCGAGAGTGCTATTACAGCAATAACCAGGATGGTCCAAATCCAAAACCTTTTTGATTTTATTCGTGCTGCCAGGTAACACCAGACCGTTACGGCTGTCAAGGTGTGGCCACTGGGGAAGGCATAACTGCCTTCAGGATGTTCTACCCCTTCAATCGGTGGCCGCTCAAGCAGGGTTATATCTTTAATATAATTGCTGTAAGTTGCCGAACTTAAAAGCACAAAAGCTCCCCAAAACCCTAAAGACTTGCTTACACACCAGATTAGAAAGCTGAATAAAACCATAAAAAATTCATCATCACCAATAAAAGTGAAAAACCGAAATATAAACTCAACTCCCGGAACAGCACGCCATGCCTGCAGGGCTTGTATTAATTCCAGGCTGCGGGTAAACGGCCAGGCAAAAATTAACAGTGCCGCTGAAAAAAAGGTGACTGCTAAAAGAAATAAAAACCAAAAAGATTCATACCTGGGATGATCAGAAAAATAAGGCCTTGTTACCGGTGGATATTTCAAAAGGTATAACCCCCTAAAAATTTATTCTTCGAAATCTTCCGGGTTCCATTCGTAATCTGCCTCAAATTCATGCAAAAGATCCCTGGCCCGGTCTAAGAATGGTTCCGGAACCAAAACCTGCACTTCAAGAGCCTGTCCCCCAATAACCCGCATTGCCCCTGCATAGGGGCTGCTGTCATTTTTTTTAGACGGGATCCCTTTTTCCCATAAAAACCCGCAAACTATATCCGCCTCCACATCGTTGTCTACTTCTGTTAAAAATACCCACTTTTCTTCCATCCAGCATCACTTCGTTCCCTAAAAAATATTAACTGCTCAACTAGAGCCATGCTGGATTTTGACCTGGTGACATTGCATGTAAAGCGGTTGCAATGATCGACACAGCAAAGATTGTAACTGGTCGGCCTGCATAAAGACATGCCGCCGAGGCCTAAAGCCTTAGATGGCGAATGCTGCAGCATAACCAAAGCAAAAGTCTTAAGCTTTAGGCATCACCATTGCCAGCGATGAGCCGGCACCAGCCTAAAATGCAGCACGGCTGAACAGATAGAAATAAATTTAACTGCGAAAATATAATTCTTCCCTTTTCTTATTATTCCTGCCCCCAAATGCCGGTTTGACTGAATTAATGAAGGATATTATGATCAAGAAGCCGGCTTACACGGGAGGAATCTGCATAATTGTCAACTAACCTTGAATTAATAAGGGATCTGGCCTCTGAGCTTAAAATTGACCAGGTTGGGGTTATCTCAAGCGATCCGCTTTACTATATGCTGCCGCGCCTGCACCGCCGTATCGATGAAAAAAGAATCACTCCTTTTGAGGAAACCAAGCCCGCCGGGCGAATTTTACCTGATCTGTTGCTTAATAACTGTCAAAGCATTATTGTGCTGGCTCTCCCCTACACTGCCGCATCACAGGGTATCCCCGAGACAGCTGATGCACCGCGCGGAATAGTGGCGCGCTGCGCCCGCAGCATCGATTATCACATCCTGCTGGAATGTAAAGCGTCAGAGCTGGCGCAAAATCTAAAAACATACAGCCCTGAAGCTTTTAATTATAAAGTGCTTTGCGACCGCAGCCCCCTTCTGGAAAGAGAATTGGCTTTCAGGTCAGGATTGGGCCTGATCGGAGAAAACTGTACCTTGATCAACCACCGCTACGGTTCATATGTCACTCTCGGGACAATCCTTGTTGATAAAAAAATTGAGCCACCGGGCCAATTTCCATTAAAAAAACACTGCCTTCGATGCGGCAAATGCCGGAAAGCATGCCCTACCGGAGCTATAAGCGAACCTTATATTCTTAACCCTCACCTGTGCCTTTCTTACCTTACCCAGGCTCCCGGAGTATTCCCCCGTGAACTGCGTCCCAGGCTGGGTGGAAGGATCTACGGGTGCGACAGCTGCCAGGATGCATGCCCCCTAAACAAGAACACGGCCAGTTCGCCTCACCCGGAAGTAGCTTTTTCATTCTTTCCCGCTGAACCGCTGTTAATCCCTGTAATCAATATGACCCAAAAAGAATTCAAACTTACTATAGAAAAAACATCCGCCGGTTGGCGTGGAAAAACCACCATACAGAGAAATGCTGTCATTGCCCTGGGCAACAATGGCGATAAAACCGCTGTAAAAGAGCTGGCTAAACTATTGGAAAACGATCCCAGGGCAGTGATCAGGCTCCATGCTGCCTGGGCCCTGGGCCGGCTGAGCGGCAAAAAAGCCCGTCGTGCCCTGGATAAGTCAAGATTAAACGATCCCGAAACAATGGTTAAAAATGAAGCCGGACTGGCCCTGGATGAGCAGGATACAGGCATATTATAGCCAATATATAAAGGATAAAGATCATTGCTACATTATCCCAGGGGGGAACAAGATGAACAGTTCTTTTCGTCTGCTATATATAAGAGGCATCCCGGTTGAAATTCATGTCAGCTGGCTCTTGATCTTTTTCCTGTTCAGTTTAAGCCTTTCCCAGGGCTATTTTCCCGTTATTGCAGAAGGGTTTAGTGCCGGGGTTTACTGGACTGCAGGGATCATCACCACCTTACTGATTTTTACTTCAGTTCTAATTCACGAACTGGGACATTCTTTTGTAGCTATCAACGAAGGCATCCCGATCAAAAAAATAACCCTCTTTATTTTTGGCGGCGTAGCCCAGATGGAAGCTGAACCAAAAAACCCGCGTTCAGAATTCAGGATTACCGCAGCAGGCCCCCTCACCAGCCTTATCCTTGCTATAACCAGCGGGGCGCTATACTACCTTTTTCTGACCCCGGGAGAGCTTTTGGGAGAAGCGATATTTTTCGTGGCCCGGGTTAACTTGATCATGGCTGTTTTCAACATGATCCCGGCTTTCCCTTTAGATGGCGGCCGCCTTTTCCGTTCAACCCTCTGGCTTTTTGGTAAAAACATATTAAGAGCAACCCGGATTGCCGTGATCGTCGGCAGCATCCTTTCTTTCATTTCTATGGCCATCGGATTTATGGTCATCTTTTTCCTGGAAGACATTTGGGGAATCTGGCTGATTTTCCTTGGCTGGATGATCTACCAGGCCGGACAGTCAAGTTATTCCCAGCTTGTTTTTAAAGAAACGTTTTCCGGGATGAAGGTATCAGAAATAATGAGCAGAAACCTGCAGACAGTTTCTCCCGATGCTACCCTGGATGAACTGGCAGATTACTTCCTGCGCTACAAGTTCGGCGCTTTCCCGGTGGTATACGGCTCCACTACACACGGACTGGTAACTTTGCAGAATTTAAAAGAAGTGCCCCGGGAAAAGTGGCCGCATACTACTGTAGCCCATGTTCAAACTCCTCTTAGAGAAATTATGGTGATCAACCCCAACGACGACGCTGCCGATGTTATGATGAAAATGGCAAGCCAAAATGCCGGGCGGGCCCTCGTAATGGAAGAAAACGGCGAACTGGTTGGCTTGCTCAGCCGCACCGATATGATGCGTTTTATGCAAATGCACATGGTGCTGGGAGAAGAATAAAGTCAGGTCGGTAATTAAAAATGAATTCAGGTGATACCTTCATGAATAAACTTATTGCACCGGTAAAAACAGGGCTGGTTAAAAGCGCAAAGCTGCTTTGGCTCCTGTTGAAAATTATTGTTCCTGTTTCCTGCATAGTTGCGGTTCTTGAGCATTATGGCATTATTGAAATGTTTGCCGCTTCTTTTGCCCCGGCCATGAGCTATTTTGGCTTGCCGGGAGAAGCCACAATCGCCTTACTGCTCAGTTTTACAGTGAACTTTTACGCCGCCCTGGGAGTTTTGGGAGCAATGACTTTAAGCCCGCAGCAAATAACTGTGTTAGCGGTTATGATTGGTATATGCCACGAACTCCCGGTTGAAACGGTGGTCTGTAGTTACACCGGCCTGCGGATCCCGGCAGCTGCCGTCCTGCGCATCTCCACCGCTCTCTTTGCCGGTTTTACTTTAAATCTAATCTATAACCTGGTTCCCTAAGGAGTTCTCTGGAAAACATGGAAATTTTATACCTGCTTGCAACTACAATTGCCGATACCATATTAAATATCGCGAGGCTTGCCTTATTGCTGGTGCCGGTTATGGTTTTAATTGAAATTGCCCGTTATTACCAGCTGATAGAAAAACTAACCGGCAGGATAAAGGGAGCATTGGAGTTTTTGACTCTACCCCAGGAAGCGGCTTTCCCTCTCCTCGCCGGGCTTTTCTTTGGCATAGTTCTAGGATCGGCATTGATTATTGACTACGCCAGGGAAGGAATCTTAAAAAAACGTGATTTGCTTTTAATCGGCATTTTTTTAAGCATTTCCCACTCGGTTGTGGAAGACACCCTTATTTTCGCTGTTTTTGGAGCAAATCCAATTATATTATTGACTACACGTACAATCCTGGCTATAGTAATAACCAGGATTGCCGCTTCTTTGATCGACCGGAATTCACCGGTTGAAAGCTTGCGCAACTAAAGATTATATGCCTGGAATTCTTCAAAAACCTTCACCAAATGCTCACTCCAGTATAAAAGCAGTTCGTCGCCCATAAAAGGTGCTACCAGCTGCAAGCCCAGGGGAAGCCCATCCTTTGATCTACCTGCAGGAATAGTTAAAGTGGGCATACCGGCATTGGTCCAGGGTAAATTCATAATTGGATCTCCTGTACTCTCAAGTCCCCTCGGGGCCGGACCGGTAGCAGCCGGGGTTATCCACAAACCAAGGTTAGCCGGCCACATT
>PUKR01000180.1 GCA_003552365.1 Syntrophomonadaceae bacterium | reverse complement strand
CTATGTAACTGACAGCGCGGTTGACCTGGGCGATGCCCTTTGCATGTATACATACAATATTGCCCATACTTCCTTTGATGAAAATGAACGGGGCAGCCTTGAGGCAGGCAAGCTGGCCGATATGGTCCTTTTGAGCGGCAACCCTTTCGAAACCGATACCCGCAACCTGCACCAGTTGAAGGTGGAAAAGCTTTATTTCTCAGGAGAGGAATATGACGGGAACATGTCTATCCCCCAGGCCCTTGTCGAGGGGGTTAGAAACCGGGATGCTCGAGGTTAAACAGGTTTTTTACTGCCGGCAAAGATTAATCCGGTTACCTTCTGGTGCTTTAGGAGTAGAAATAAATTCCTCTTTATTACCATATAATTATATACCTAAGAATGATGTAAATTAGCCGGTTAAAGTGTATAAATGAAATAGCCCTTTTAGGCTGTTTCTTAAAAAGGAGAGCTTGCTGATGAGAAAAATTCTTTTAGGCTTGGTGGTTGTCGGATTTGCCCTGATCGTATTTATATCAGTCCGGCCGTTCACGGGGACTTTTACTATCAACCCGGAAGTTCCCCAGACAGAGATCCCGGAAGAAAAAATCGTGCTGGAGCCGGCCCCCTATTTTTCCGTTTCCCAGGGAGAGAGTTTCCGGGCATTATCTGTGACGAACAACTTAAATGAGCCGGTTACTTTTAGCCTGGGGCATGAACACAGCCATCTTTCTTTCAATCCCCGCGAAGCGACTCTTTCACCCGGCAGGACCAGGGAAATCGATGTTGAAATTGGCCATCAATGCCCCCCCGGAGAAATAGATCTTCCGGTATACTTGCGCGCCGAAACTAACGGAGAAAGGTTTGGGGTGGAAACGAACTTGCTATTTGAAGTTACGAAAGGCAGTATTTCCCTCGACTACAATGAAGACGGCCTGCAGGTATGGTGGGGTGAAGAACCCGCACCGAGGGGAGTCCAGGTAACCTTCCGTTACCCCGGGGAAGCTGATTGGAGAATTTGGGGCGAAACCCCGCGGTTAGATCCACCCGAACATCTTTCTGCCGGTGAGCATGAATTTGAATTTCAAGCCAGACTTGGCGAAGTTGAATCGCCGGTTGAGATTTTTAAGATTTACGTGGAAGAAGTAATTGCCGAAGAAGAGGAAGAAGAGGAAAAAACGGTTGCTGCTTCTCCGTCCGGAAGCGGTTCTAGAAGCTCTGATGAGCCTGAAACAGGAACCATTGACTGGGAAGGCGGCACTTATACCGGCCAGTTAAAGGATGGGATTCCTCATGGCAAAGGGGTATGGAACCATCCTGACGGCCGGGAATATACGGGTGATTTTAAAGAGGGAAGTATGGAAGGCCGGGGAACGATGACTTTTCCGCGCGGACAAGAGTACAGGGGAGAATTTAAAGACGGCGTAGCCCATGGCCAGGGAACCATGACCCATCCGCGGGAAGGCTCAATCAGCGGCAGATGGGTTGAAGGGGAATATGTTCCGGAAGCAGATAAAGGCGATGGCGAGTGGTATCAAGATTAACGGGTACTTTATATTCAAGATTAAAAACTAATGGTTGCTCTGATGCAGGCCTTTTGAAACGGCTAAGAGGGCGGCCTGGGTGCGGTCCTTCAAATCAAGCTTTTCAAGAATTGACCCCACATGTTTTTTTACTGTATGCTCACTGATATATAATTCATTTGCAATTCCGGCATTGTTCAAGCCCCTGCCTAATGCTTTGAGCACTTCGAACTCACGCTGGGTTAACTCTTCCAAATCAGGTTTGTTTTTTTGCTGTCCCAATTCCATGGCAAACTGCACCACGGCCGGGTCAAAGTACTTTCTTCCCTGGCTGACGCTGTGAATCGCTCCAATTAATTCCTCGGGCAGGGCTTCTTTCAAGACGTACCCATCGACATTTTCTTTAATGGCTGCCCTGATTTCTTCTTCAGTGGAGTATGAGGTCAGCACGATATAGCGTGTATTTTCGCTCAGCATACGTCCTTTCCGGATAATCTCCAGGCCGTGTTCATTATTCAACCTTAAGTCAACCAGGGCTACATGGGGCCTGCATTCGCTGATAAAACTTAAAGCTTCATCAATGCTCGATGCACTGCCCAACAGCTCGAGGTTTTCTTCCAAACGGATCGCCGACTCGATTCCCCTGCGCACCAGGGGGTGATCATCCACCGTAATTACCTTGATTTTCAAAGGCATCATACTCCTTTTTTATATTATACCACTATTTACTCCACCGACACCGGTGAAGTCGGGATTGTGCAGGTTACTTCAGTTCCCATTCCCGGTTTACTGTCTATAATGAGGGTGCCCTGTAAGGAGAGGGCCAGTTCCCTCATGTTGACAATCCCCAGGCGTTTTCCGCTGGTGTAGATATCCAGGCTGCTTTGCACGTCGAATCCCTTGCCGTTATCGCAAACCTTCAATTCAGAACGGAAAGGAGTAATATCTAAAGAAACAATAATCTCGCTGCAGTTTCCGTGGCGAAGCGCATTCCCGGTCGATTCTTTAATAATTCGGTATAAAGATTTACAGATAGCCGGGTTCAGGTATTCCGCACTGCCGCTGATAGTATGTTTTATTTCAATTTCGTTCATCCTGCCCAGCTTGTCCAGGTAGTTGCTAATTTGGCTGATAAAAGTTTCATTTACTACCTGGCGCGGGTTAAGCCTGTAAATCAGGGCTCTTAATTCACGGGAGGTTTCTGCGGACAGGTTTTTAATATCCCTTAAAGTTTCCTGGTGGATGCTGTCCAGACGGTTTTCAGTTTCCCTGGAAAGAGCATCAATACTGTAAACGATGCTGAAAAGGTTTTGTGAAATAGAATCGTGGATTTCGTTGGCAATTCTTTTCTGTTCATCAATTACCAGCAGCTTTTCCGCGAACCTTTCCGCCCGGCTTCTGACCACGGAGATAGAGCTTAAATCAGCCAGAACTGATAAAATCTGGATTACTTCTTCGCTGCTGAAAGTGTCGCTTGAGTGCAGGCAGGAAAGCATGCCGAAGCAGTGTGACCCGTTTTTTACAGGCACACTGATCATCAAATCCTTATGTTCATTTTGTGTATTCAGCTCTTTAACAAGCGGTTTTTTGTTAAGACGGATCTCTGACCAGATTTCAAGCAGGGCTTCCTGCCATTCTTCTTCCGGGTGTATAGCCCGCGGCCCTTTTACGGCATAGATTGGCTTGTAATCCTCGTTTCCGTCTTCGCTGACTGTACTTTCCATCCAGAAAATAGTTTTTTCACTGTCGGTCAGGGCCCGGGCGTAAGAGGCAAACAGGTCGATCACCACTCGCGGATCATTCTGGCTGGAAACCGTCTCTACCGCTTCATATACTGCGGAGATGTGCTGCAGGACCCTTTCTTTTTGTTTGAACATGGACAACCATTCCGTGGTTTGCTCGGCAAAGCGGATGAATAAAGAAAGGTTGCCGGAAAAAGAGAGGGGATTGACCCCTGGTTTAAGCCAACCGGCAAAAACCGCGGTTATAGCTTTATTTTCCCCTCTCATCGGTAAGACGATCCAGTGCCTGTCTTCGCTGATCAGGACTTTTTTAGCGCCCAAACCGGAAAGTTCCTTCCAGCGCCTTTTCAATTCGTTTTGGATAAAAGGAATAGCAGCAGAAACTTTTTCCCCGTTTGAACTGATTACCTCGAAGGGAATTGAATCGGGATTTGTTTTGGGTTGAAAGCCGGGAGGAAGGGCCAAAACAGCGGCCTCTTTAAAGGGGAAAATTTTGATCAGGCTTTCAATCAGGGTTGTATAGATGTCTTTTTGGCTGTTATAGGAAACCACTTCTTTTTGAAATTGTGAAAGGCCTTTAAAAACTTGGTAGTTGGCAGATAGATTTTCCTGGGCGGACATAAGTTCTTGCTGCTGTACTTTTCTTTCCAGGTTTCTTTCAGCCATTTTTAAATGCATTCGGGAATACAGCTGGATAATCACGGCAATTACAACCAGGTTCAGGGCAGGGTGAAAATTGCCGATAAGTAAATTAGCATGGAGTCCCCCCGGGGAAGGATAGTAAATATTTAAGCCTAATATCCCGGTAAAAAGCATGCTCAGTAATAGCCACGCCAATAAGAAAGAAAAGAAAGCGGAAGCAACGAGAAAGGGGTTTAAGGCGTACCAGAGGAAAGGCCCGTCAAAACCGCCGGTAAAGGCCAGTAATGATAAAATTCCCAGGGTTTCAATAATAAGCAGAATGGAAATGACCGGGTTGTTTTCCCGGAAGTGCTCATAAAGTAAAACTAAGAATACGGCCGTGCTTAATAGTAAAAAAATCATACCCAACTGTGTATAAAGGTGAAAATTTCCGGGATACAATAAGAAAAGCAGGGAGGAAAAGGCCAGGGAAGCAAAGCGGTAAAGGCGCAAAAGGGTAGTTCCCCTCATTTCGGTCAAACCTTCGCGCACCCGGCTTAACCGGTTTTGCTCTGCAGGATTACCGGGCAAGGCGTCATCAAAGGTTCCCACAGCTGACTTCAAATCAAATTCAGCTTTCATAGCAACTCCCCCTGAGTGAAAAAGGAACTGGGCATTATATTTTTGTTGGTTAATATTATCTGTGTTGACTTGTTAATATTCTACATTAACAATATAAATTCCTTTTTAAAATATGCGAATTTTTAAAAGTGGGTGTACAAAATTTCGTACTTACCTTTATCTACTACTTTTTTACCATAATTATCTACTACTTTAGTGTAATTGCAGGTAATCGTTCTTATTGCTAAAATTGAAAATAGGTATAATTGTATGCCTTTTATAGGAGGTATGCTGCGATCATGGTACATTCCAAATCTGCTTCCGATAAAGACACCGATCACGAAACTGACAACAATCAGTTAAAGATTTATACACTGGGTCGCTTCCAGGTAAGGTTCGGTGAAAGAATACTTTTTGATGAAACCGGCCGCTTCAAAAAAATCGGTGAGCTTGTAATGTACCTGATTACCCATAGAGGCAAGCACACCACCCCTGAGACAATCCTTGAAGCTATCTGGCCCGATCATGAATACAGCGATCCCAGGAATGTTTTTAAGAATAT
>PUKR01000130.1 GCA_003552365.1 Syntrophomonadaceae bacterium | reverse complement strand
GGCATGATTATTTATGCTTGAAAAAAGCCCTGGAAAGGGAAGCTGCCTATATCGGTATGATCGGCAGCAGAAGAAAAGTTGCTCTCCAGATGAAAGAACTTGCCGGCAGCGGTTATGACAAAAAACAACTTGGAAGGGTTCATGCCCCGGTCGGATTATCGATCGGGGCGGTTACGCCTGCTGAAATTGCTTTAAGTATTTTAGCTGAAATTACCCGGGTAAGAAGATCAGCCCCTGTTGATGAGCCGGTGAGGAAAGATCTTTTACGGGAGCTTGCCAGCCTGGAAGAAAAAGCAGGAAGTGTGGTTTTAGCGACTATTGTAAGCACTGCCGGTTCAACTCCCGGGAGAACCGGTTCCCAGATGCTTGTTTACCCGGAAGGTTCAACAAGCGGGACTATCGGTGGCGGGAGTGTGGAAGAAGAAGTGAAAAAGAAAGCGTTGTTGCAATTAGAACAGGCAAACCCAGGCTTGGTCAGTTTTCAATTTAATGAGAAGATCTCTGCAGAAGAAGGAATGGTCTGTGGTGGAAAGATGGAGATATTCCTGGAACCTGATCCTTTCATTTCCCCGGAAATATTCTCTTAATTATTGCCCTGTGATAAAATATAATCAAGCTTTTCGATAAAAATCTTCAAAGGGAACGGGGAGCTGGTAGGGAAATGACAGCGGGCGGGAGATTAAAATACCCGTTTTTTATCGTGTTAATAACCTTTTTGCTCTTTCTCCTGGTTGGAACCTTGCCGGGTGATGCTTTTTCTGTTCACGCCGAAGGCGATAGCGAAGTGAATTTTACTATCCTGTATACGAATGATGAGCATGGAGCGATGATCCCTCATGGGCCTGCCATAGATTTTCATCCGCACAGGGAAGATCCTACGGTTGGGGGATATGCCAGGCTTAAAACTGCCGTAAACAAAGTTCGACAGGAAAAGCAAGGAGTCGACGAACCGGTTCTGCTTTTCTCCGGCGGGGATTTTATTGGCGGAACTGCTTTCAGCTGGCTTGTTCCCGAAGGATATGCCCCGGAGTTGAGCATAAAGCAAAAAATAGGGTATGATGCCGTGGTGATTGGCAACCATGAGTTTGATTACGGGGCTGCTAACCTTGCCCGTTACTTAAAAGAAACCGGTTATCCCGGGGCTCACGAGGAAACCGCGGTCCTTGCTTCCAATATGAAAGTGCCTCCGGACCACCCACTTGAAGCTGAAGATCTTTACCGGGAAAAGCAGATCATTACGCTCGGAAATGGTCTTAAAATCGGTCTGTTTGGTCTAATGGGCAAAGATGCAGCTGATGTCACCGTCGATCATGATCCGGCTCAGTTTACTGATCAGCATGAAGCTGCCAGGCAAATGGTCGATTATTTAAAAGCCGGCGGCGCCCAGGTAATTGTTGCTATTACTCATTCCGGGGTCGCAGAAGACATAGATCTGGCAAGCGATGTTTCCGGTATCGATGTAATTGTCGGGGGACACTGTCATACAGCCTTGTATGAACCGGTAGTTGAAAACGATACTATAATAGTGCAGGCCGGTGCATACCTGGAATATCTAGGCCAACTGGAATTGTCTTATGATTATGGAGCTGAACAGGCCCGGATCCGCAACCGGGAAAATGAAACTCCCTTTCTTATCCGTCTTGACAGTAATTATTTAAATGATCCGGATACCGAACAGGCAGTGAAGAAGTACGAAGAAAAACTTAACGCCCTGGTAGCGGAAAGGACAGGGGAGCGGTTCCAGCACATCCTTGATCCGGTTGTGCTGTCCGACTTTAAAATACCCGACTATCCTCCTTTACAGGAAACTCCTTTTGGTAATTTTGTTACCGATGCCATGCGCCTGGTTGCCGCTGAAAAAACCGAACACGAACCGGACTTTGCCGTTCAGGCTAACGGAGCGATCAGGGGCAGTGTTGTTCCGGGTAGTATGCCTCATTCCCTGGGCCAGGTTTCATTTTATGATTTGACCGAGCTGGTGGGCCTTGGGTACGGGCCTGACGGGCAGGCAGGGTATCCGCTGGTAGCCGTTTACCTTACCGGTGAAGATATGTTAAAGGTCCTTGAAGTTGCCGCCCTGGTTGAAGAAGTGATGGGCAATACCTATTTCCTGCAGTTTTCCGGGCTGCGCTATGATTACAACCCACAAAATGCGGTATTGTTCAACGTGCCCTTTATCGATTTGCCGCTTCCAACGACCAGGGCCGTAGTAAGTGCCGAAAAGTATACCGGGGAGGGACGGCAGGGTTTTGAGGATCATGAATATGTTTCAATCGAAAAAGGGGAAGAAGAGCTGTACTGTTTGATCACAGATTCCCTGGTAGTCTCGTTTTTGCCGGTGGTTGGCGAGCTGCTGCCCCGGCTGGATATAACTTTAAAAGATCGGGAAGGGAACCCCCTAGGGGAAGACGAAATTAATGAGCAGATCCTATATGTTAACGGTGAAGAGTTAAAAGTATGGCAGGCGGTTGTGAAGTATGCATCCGATCAGCCAAAGGGAGAAGCCGGACTTCCCGAGATGGATTCCTACTACTCCGGCACAGCAGGCAGGATTAACCAGGTTTGGACCATGCCATATATCAGCCTTTTATTGTTTGTTGCCCTGGCTTTTCTTTGTGTCATAGGTTTTTTAATTAGGCGCCGGATTTACAACAAAAAACATCTTCAGAAACACTGGTAAATTAATCCCATAGAGATCTGGCAGACAGGATTATGGAATTACAGGCTATTCCTAGACACACAAAAGAGGATTGGAGTTGATAGCGATTGAAAAATCTGGCCTGGATTAACGGGGAAGTTTGTGATTTGCATGAAGCCAATGTGCCTGTTGAAGACAGGGGATTTTTGTTTGGCGATGGCATTTATGAAGTAATAAAAATTTATAACGGTAAGCCATTTTACCTCGAACCCCACCTTAAAAGGCTGCAGCGAAGTGCCTCTGCCATAAACATAGAAATCCCTTATTCTAACGAAGAGTTAAATGAACATATTGCCGGCTTGATCAACCAAAGTGAATGCGACCACGGGTACATCTACATGCAGGTTACCAGGGGCTGCGCTCCGCGGGGGCATCTTTTCCCCGGCGGGATCCGGCCCACCGTTTTGATTTACGTCAGGGCTTTTGAGTCAGTTCCTTCAAGGGAATTGACGGAACCTGCTGATTGCATAACTTTACCGGATGAAAGGTGGATGAATTGCTACATAAAGTCGGTGAACCTTTTACCTAATGTTTTAGCTTTCCAGAAGGCTCATGAAGCCGGTGCTTCAGAAGCGATATTATACCGTCCCGATGGAACTGTTACAGAAGGGACCAGGACTAATATTTTTGCTTTAATTGACGGGGTTGTCAGGACTCACCCTGAAACCAGGTATATACTGCCCGGAATTACCCGGGGTATTGTGCTGGATATTTTGAAACAAATTTCTGTTCCTGTTTCAGAGGAAGCTTTTAAAGTCAGCGAGCTGCAGGAGGCCAGTGAAGTCTGGACTGCCTCTACAGGCCTTGAAATTGTTCCGGTGAAAACAATTGATGGAAAACCTTTAAAAGAAATATCGCCGGGACCTGTTTGCAAGCGGTTGGCCGGGGAATTTTGGCAGGTTGTTGACGCTGAATGTTATGGGGGAAAACAGTGATGAGAGCAAAAGTTGTGACTATAATTAATCTTATGGAAGAGTTGGCACCTTCTTCGATAGCTTTATCCGGAGATCGGGTCGGCTTGCAGCTAGGAAATCCTGAAGCGGAAGTTAATAAAATTTTGGTTGCCCTTGATCCTGACCAGGCTGCGGTAGAGGAAGCAGAAAATATCGGCGCCGAGATGCTGGTCACTCACCCCCCGCTTTTCTATAATCAGTTTTCTTCAATCGATGAAAGCACCCCGGCAGGGGCTTTGGTTGCCAGATCAATCAGAAGTGGGCTCAACATATTCAGCGCGCATACCAATTATGACATCACCCCTTGGGGGGTTAGTTATCACCTGGCTCAAGCCCTGGACCTGCTTCATGGAGAAGTTCGAGTGCTTGAAGAAACCGGCAGGGAGCAAATGATGAAGCTGGTTGTATTTATTCCGGCCGGTTATGAGGATCAAGTCCGTAATGCCATTGCCGAAGCCGGGGCCGCTCAAATTGGTGATTACAGCCATTCTACTTTTCAGATACCCGGAACCGGCACTTTTATGCCCGGTGAAGGAACCAGTCCTTTTCTCGGGAACCGTGGAAACCTTGAAAAAGTTGATGAAATGCGCATGGAAACTATTATGCCTGCTTCAAAGCGCTCCAGGGTTGTTGAAGCCCTGGTGGAAGCCCACCCATATGAAGAAGTGGCTTATGACCTTTACCCGCTTGCCCTGGAAGGCAAACGGATTGGACTGGGTTTAAATATTGCCTTAAGTCAGGCCATTTCAAAGGAGCGATTGCTCAACATATGCCGGGAACGGTTACATTCAGAAAGTCTGCGCTACTGGGCTGCCGGTAAAAATGAATTTAAGAGGATTGCCCTCTGCGGGGGTAGCGGAGGATCCCTGGTTGAAAAAGCGGCTCGTCAACGAGCGGACGTCTTGATTTCAGGAGATTTTCGTTATCATGACCTGAGGCATGCCCAGGCCCTGGGATTAGCCTTAATTGATGCCGGCCATGATGCGACCGAGTGGCCGGGGATCGTTTATCTCCAAGAATACTTAAGCAAGCAATTAAAAACAAAATGTTATAACACTGAGGTTTGTTTAACAACTTCAGTTGCAGAAGGTTGGAGCGGGTAGTTTTTGGGGTAGGTGAAAAGCCTACCCTATTTTAATAGGATGAGGACGCATCGAGTATAAACATTAGCCGGGACCGGAAGTTCTCACAAAAATTGTTTTGGCATGGGAGATCTTTTAATTTATAAGCAAAGAGTAAATGATAGTTATAAATTCCGGAATTGTATTTTCAGGGTAGCTAATTTGAGAGGGGGATAGGGCAAGGTTATGCAATTAAAGTTATTATGGGAACTGCAGGAATTAGATCTGGCTATTAATGACATCAAGCGAAAAATAGAGAACGCACCGCAGTTAAGCGGCGTGGAAGAGGCAAAAG
>PUKR01000281.1 GCA_003552365.1 Syntrophomonadaceae bacterium | reverse complement strand
TCTTTCGCGAGTGTTGTTTACGAAAACAGCATTGAAGTGGAAAATGTCAGGGCAAAATTTTGTGAAAACCCGGACCTAATTATAGACTTCTTAGAAGAAGGCCTTCTGCCCGTAATTATCGATCCCGAAGCAAATTCTGCCAGCAAACTAAAACCCGTGGTCATGGTCGATGCCACCATGAGCAAAACCAAACCGAAAACCGTCCCTTTCAATCCCGAATTTTTAATCGGGCTGGGGCCGGGCTTTGAAGCGGGAGTAAATGCTGATGCCGTGGTGGAAACCAAAAGAGGGCTTGACCTGGGTAAAGTTTATTACCGGGGCACTGCAGCTATTAATACCGGTATTCCCGGAGAAGTATGCGGTTATAGTTCGGAACGCCTCCTGCGGTCCAGGGCAAGCGGAACTTTCCTTCCGCATAGAGATATAGGCGACCTGGTAGAAGCAGGCGATGTAATCGGAAGAGTAAATAACACCGAGATCCGTGCTTCGATCAGGGGCATGATCAGGGGTTTGATTTACCCCGGTCTTGAAGTGAAAGAAAATGAAAAAATTGGTGACATCGATCCCAGGGGCAGCAGAGCCTCCATAAACACTATTTCTGACCGGGCCAGGGCTGTAGGCGGGGGTGTCCTGGAAGCAATCATGCACCGGTATTTTAAAAAAGGCAAAAGGTAGAGGTGCCTACAGCAATGCTTCTTAAACAACTGTCTTTATACAGCTGCCTGGATATAAAACCACCGGCCGTGGTTTCGTTTTTTGGAGCGGGGGGTAAAACTACTTTAATAAACCTGCTTGCCGCTGAGATGAATGCCTTAGGTCTGAAAACCCTTATAACTACAACCACCAGGATAGCAAAGCCCTTATCCATGCCGTTTTTTTGTTTCCCCCACTTGAAAACCGCCCTTGAACCCTTAAAGAAACATTACCGCAATCACAGCACGGCTGTCCTGGGCGCAGAATTACTGGCGGAAGGTAAATTGTCCGGGGTAAACCCGAATTTGATTGAAGATTTAAGCCAGGAGCTGGGGGTTACGGTTTTGGTTGAAGCAGACGGCTCCAGGGGGCTGCCCCTTAAAGGTTACGCAGACCACGAACCGGCCCTGCCTGCTTCTTCGGAATATATTATTGCGGTAGCCGGGGCTGATGCCATCTATAAGCCCTTGAACCAAAACTCTGTCCACCGTCCCGCACAATTAAAACGAGTTATTAAAGGTCAAGAAAAAGAAATAATTACAGAAAAAACAGTGTCGCATGCTTTCAAACATATGCTTGAGCTGGGCGAGCAACAGGCATGCCGGGCGAAACCTTCTCTTGTCTTAAACAAAGTAGATTTACTTGACAACCCGTCAAAAACATCGCTTAATGTTGTCAATCAAATTGCTCCCCTGCACTTGCCCGCTAATCGACTGTTCTCAACAGAAGCTAGAAACACGCACCCGGTTAAATACAACCTGGGAATAAATAATCGAGAAAAAACAGTATCCCTTTCCTGCGTCGTTCTTGCCGCGGGAGAATCTTCCCGGATGGGGACAGACAAGCTAGCCCTTAAGATTAAGGATAAAACTATCCTCGAGTTAACCCTGGAACAAATTAACGCTGCAGAGATCGAGGATATAATTGTAGTTGTCCGGCCAGGTTTTAATAAATTTGCCTGTCTTAAAAACAGCGGCCATAAAATAATCGAAAACAATAATTTTCAAAAAGAATTATCTCAATCCCTTAAACTAGGCCTTGGTGCTGTCGATAATAAGTCACAGGGAGTAATTTTTGCACTGGCTGATCAACCCCTGATTCCACCGGTGGTGTATAAGCTTATTTCTGAGCATTATTTGGCCAACCTCAAACCGGTTACAATACCTGCGTATCGAGGTAGAAGGGGCAATCCGGTGCTTTTTGACAGAAATACCTGGCCTGCCTTAATGAAACTTGAAGGAGATGAGGGGGGACGGCAGTTAATTAAAAGTTTGCCTGAAAACGAAATTGACCAGGTCGAAACTGCTATACCAGAAATATTGTTTGATATCGATACCCCGGAAGACTACAATTTTTTAAATAAGTGATATTAATTATTTTTGGTATAAAATATTTCCATAATAAATAATAGTTGAAATTAGTTTATGACAACTGTTGACAAAGAGCTACTAATACTGTATGTTTTAGGCAGACAATAAGTTAAATTGCGATGTCTGACCGAAAAAGGCAACCCTGTTGAAAAACAGAGGGCGCAAAGCTAAAGGGTCTAAGGCTTTTAAAATTAGAGCTAAGACAGCCTGGCTTACCGAAACAGGCATTATTTATTTTAATAAATGATTAGAATATTGCGAGATTGCTGCGGTAATCTCACCATACTATCTCAAAATTTTTAATTAAGGAGTTGAAAGTTATGTTTAAAGAAGTATTGGGAGTGGATATAGGTTACGGCTTTGTGAAAGGCTATGACGGCCAAAACGAAGTTGTTTTCCCCAGCGTGGTTGGTATTGGGAGGGATATCTCTTTTCAGTCGCAGCTGACCACTTACAAGTCACCACTCGACACCCTGGCCATTAACTACAACGAGAAAAAATATTTTATCGGCGATTATGCTATTCGCCAGAGCTCAATCCCCAGCCGTTCGCTTGACATTAAAAAACCGGAAGACTTAAATACCCTGCTGCTTTTTTTGACCACCCTGGGTCTTTACAGTTCTGAAGAGCACCAGCAGTTCAACGTAGTTACCGGTTTGCCCACCAACCACATTTTAACCTATCAAGAACAGCTAAGAAACATCTTGTCGGGGGAACACCAGGTTGCAATGAACTTAAATGGACGTAAAGATGAAAGGCAACTTGCCGTTACAGACATGAAAGTTATCCCCCAGCCTTTTGGAACCTTGTTTAACCTGGTTCTCGATAACAATGGAGCTATAGCAGATCACGATATGTCCAACAAGGTTGTTGGTATCTGTGACATTGGCTTTAAAACAGCCGACTTCGTAGTATCCGACTCACTTGAATTTGTGGATAGGCTTAGTTCGTCATCGGTTAATGGCATGGTCAGCGCCTATGATATTATTGCATCCATGATCAGGAGCCGCTATAAAATCGACAAAAAAGATTATGAACTCGATCAAATCGTTAAAAACAAATCGATCAAGATTGCCGGGGAAACTTTCGATATCAGCGATATCATTTCCGAAGCTTATTATAACCTGGCTGCAAAAATAAAGACAGAACTTGATTCCCTCTGGGACTACAGGGAGCTCGATTCCATAATTCTCACCGGTGGGGGAGGAGAAGCCCTTTCTGAGTATCTCATTCCCAAGTTCAACAACATGACTCTGGTTCAGGACGCCCAGTTTGCCAACGTCAAAGGCTTCTGGAAACTGGCAAAAAATAGATTAGGAGAGTAAACAAATAAAAACGCAATAGAATTTCTTAGCTTTATAGACCGGCTCAACTTTTCGCATATAGAAGGTTCAAAGCGGGTTATGGATAGAACTGTAAATAATGGCCGATCATTCTTGATCAGCCATTTTTTACTTTTTTTATGCGGCATAATTTGACGCTCCCCGGATTAAGTGGTATACTTTATCAGTAAATACGGCTTTTAAAGCTCTTCTTGATGAGCTTTTTTTATTCCCATGATAAGAGCTGCAGTATACGAGGCTAATAGCCGGAGCATTGTTTTGTCTGCACCCGGCACTTAATTATTATCTATCTGCCTGCGATCTTTTTTATACGTAAGCCGCAAAAAGTGAAATCCGGTTCAACCATTACCCCAAACACGGAGGAGATAATTAATGGATGATAAGGTGAGCGACAAACCTGAGGTCTATGGCATCGGCAATCCTCTAATTGACGTACTGGCCCAGGCAACCGATGAAGAAATTGATAAAATGCAGTTGAATAAGGGAACCATGACCTTGATCGATACCGAACGAGGCAATTATATCCTGGAACAAATTAAAGATCGTGAAAAAACTTATTCCTGCGGTGGCTCGGCTCCTAACACTATGATCACCCTGGCCGCTCTTGGTGTTCGCACTGCCCTTGCCGGAACAGTGGGAGATGACGAGCTTGGAGAAATTTACCATAACCGGCTGATCGAAAAAAAAGTTATTTCTGACCTGGTTTCAATTAAAGGCGATACCGGCAGCTGTATTGTTCTTGTTACCCCCGATTATGAGCGGACCATGAACACCCGCCTGGGCGTTGCCCAAAATTACGGCCCCGAAAATGTAAATCATGAAAAAGTTGCGGAAGCCAACTACCTTTATTTTACCGGCTACATGTGGAATACCGAATCCCAAAAAGCTGCCCTGTATAAAGCGATTGAAACCGCGCACCAAAAGGGGACCAAAGTAGTTTTTGACCTTGCCGATCCTTTTGTTGTTGAGGGAAACTATGATGATTTTCACAAGCTTTTAGATAACGGAAACATAGATATACTTTTGGCCAACCGCGACGAAGCTCGCTTGCTCTTAGGCATTGACGATCCTGAAAAAGCAGCCCGTCAGCTTGCCGGTAAAGGAGTTGTCGCCGCGGTTAAAAACTGTGCAGACGGTTCATGCATTTCACCCGGGGAAGGAAAATGCATCAATGTTAACGCTTACAGGGTTGAAGCGGTAGACAGTACCGGCGCCGGGGATAATTATGCTGCCGGATTTTTATACGGTTTAATAAACGGCTATTCACTTTCTGATGCCGGAAAACTGGCTTCGTTTATAGCAGCCCAGGTTGTCTGCCAAACCGGGGCCCAGTTTGACGATCAAAGGATCAGGGAAATAAAAAAAGCTATTGAAGAAGGATCATGGCGTTAAAAACATTATTTATTCAGGAGGGAAATTTAAAAATAATGGCTGAAATGAAAAAGAATGACTACAAGGTGGCGGATCTTAATCTTGCTTCCTGGGGAAGAAAGGAAATTGAAATAGCGGAAAAGGAGATGCCCGGTTTGATTGCCACCCGCGAAAAATACGCGGGGGAAAATCCCTTGAAAGGTGTAAAAGTGACCGGAAGCCTTCACATGACCATTCAAACAGCAGTTTTGATTGAAACGCTGGTTGATCTGGGCGCGGATGTCCGCTGGGCAAGCTGTAATATATTTTCCACCCAGGACCACG
>PUKR01000024.1 GCA_003552365.1 Syntrophomonadaceae bacterium | reverse complement strand
TTAACTATCCTGCAGGGTTTCTAAGAACTCCAGCGCATCACTCAGAGTCTCTACAGGTACAACCTGGATTTCACTTGCCGCCTTACGGGCTTGATCATAGTTGCCTTCCGGAATTAAAAAGTACTCAATTCCCGCTTCTTCAGCTGCAATAACTTTTTGCATAACCCCACCAATAGTCCCTATTTTCTCATCCAGATCAATCTTTCCGGTTCCGGCGACGTTTTTACCGGCGGTCAAATCATCCGGAGTTAACTGGTTCAAAATTTCCAGGGTAAACATCAACCCCGCAGAGGGGCCTCCGATATTTCCGGTATCCATGGTAATTTCGACCGGCAGAATCGGTTCCCAGGTCAGGGTCCGGATATATACCCCGATGGAAGGCAGGTTCTCATCATCCGGATGAGGGACCGTGGGAATTGAAACTTTGAAATTTTGTTCCTCCCTGGTTATTTCCATCGGCACCTCTGCACCGATTTCGCGATCCTGAACAATAACGGGTAATTCTGAAGCCAGGTGTACTTCTTTACCATTGGCCCGGTTAATAATATCGCCGATTTCTAGATACTCTAAAGCTGGTGCATCTTCCACAAAATCAACCACCTCAACCCCGTCACTTTCTATTTCAACTTCATATCCCGCCTTTCGTAATGCTACGACCTGGGCAATATGTTTGCTTTCTTCCATGTGCTCGGCAAGCAGTTCCCTGTACTCCTCTTCATCCATATCACGGGGTATAACTCTTTCCCTTGGATTAAGATCCATGTGGGGATGGAGATAACCATAAGCTGCAAAAAAAAGACTTGCCCTTTGCTGAGTAACCGTTAAAAGATATGTAAGGCCACGTTCCTGCTCCTCGGCATTTTCCACTTTTATAATTTCAGTCAGATCTACGGCCCTGCTTGGCCTCATAACGTAATAATCTATTTCGATAAAAAAGCCTAAGAAAGCAATGATAAATGCTATGATAAAAGTTTTGAGGAACCTTTTAAAAATCACTGTTTCCCTTCTTTCAAGATTTATTTAAAATACCTTATATTTTGGGACCGTCCAGGCTTATTCTGCAGTAATAATGCTTGCCTGTCAGAGCTGCATTATAGGCCGGTAACAGCTCATCAAAGGTGGTGCTGACAGCTCACCTTCAATATTATACTTTGGCTACCATAGGCATTCTCCATCTACGGCTCAGACAAGCATTTTTACTGGCAATTTATTCAACAGCCCAAAATTGGCTTTACAGTTCAAGGTTCCTGTCTAAATTCTTTATAGCGGGTAGCTAAAACATAATCCAGGCATAATAAATAATGATTATGCCTACAGCAATAGTTAAAATACCTCCAAAACGCAGCGTGAGCAAGTACAGCCTGCTCGGATTAACACCTTTTAGTTTATGTCCTATTCGCAGGTACCAAAATACCTGGGGGTATATTAAAGATACTGCACCTACAATTAAAACTAAAATACCAAAAAAAGCCAGGCTCCATGGGTTAACAGATGGCTCGCCAGGGGCTGCTGCAAAAAAAAGGTTCCCTAAAAATACTTGCCTGAACATATAGCAAAAACTACCTCACTTATCGCTATATAACCACTGCTATTTATACTTCTCGACAATCATATTGTAAACCTCAGGTGGAACCAGGCTGCTTATATCTCCACCAAGTGCGGCAATTTCTTTAACAATGCTTGAACTCAAGTAAGAATACTTGTTGTTGGTCATCATAAACATCGTTTCAATGGAAGAATTTAATTTCTGGTTAACCAGGGCCATTTGGAATTCAAATTCAAAATCAGACATAGCTCTGAGGCCCTTAACGATTATACTTATATTTTTGTTTTGGGCATAATCGATTAACAAACCCTTATAATAATCAACTTCAACGTTGGAATAATCTTTGGTTACAAGATGTAGCATCTCAACTCTTTGTTCTATATCAAAAGTTGCCACCTTTCTTGGGTTTTCCAATACTGCTACGGTTACATGGTCCAAAATTTTACTGGCTCTTTTAATGATGTCTAAATGTCCTTTTGTCACCGGATCAAAACTGCCTGGGTATATTGCCTTGGACAAAATGTTTCCTCCTTTAGTATTGATGGTTTAATCCAGGTTCCTGTAGCATCTTCTACATAGTATAGTTATGTGTAAATGATTAATTACCATTACCTTTTATTTTTCGCTATTTAGTTTTCATACCCTGCATAATTATACATTAAAAAAAGTCTTGTGCAAAAAAATGAGGTATGCTAAAATTAAACGCGTGGTCAACACAGGTGTCTGGAGGTAAAATTATGGCTAAAGTATGCGAAGTATGCGGCAAAGCAAAAACAACCGGTTATAAAATCAGCCACTCCAATATTAAAACCAAGAGAAAGTGGCGCCCCAATATCCAAAGGATTAAAGTTATGATTAACGGTTCACCCCGTAAAATTAATGTTTGTTCTCGATGTATAAAAGCCAATAAAATTCAAAAAGCAGTTTAACTAAGTTTTATCTCAAATAAACAAGCCTAAAAATCCTTGAAAAAAGGAGCAGTATCAATTACTGCTCCTTTTTTCTTTAACTATAATTTTCTATGGCTTAACTAATTATTATTCTTACATGCGATCAAGGAAATATTTTTTCGACTCATAAACTGCATCGGCAATTTCCCGTTTCGGCGCATAAGTGTTGATTGGTTCATACAGAGTTAAACGCCTGATGCCGTTATATGCCTTGGATGCTTCTTCACCTTCCCCAAAAGTGCCTGCGATGACTTCTTTGGCCCAGCCTTCCATTTTAGGAACCATTTCATGGATAAAGCTCGAGGTCATAGTCATGGCAAGTTTGGATTCTTCATTTTCCCCTTTGGCCATCATCTTTTTAGCTCGCAGCAACCCACTCTCTGCTGCAAATACTTCCATAGCCATATCAGCCAGCCTTGACAGGATTTCTTGCTCGTTTGTTAGTTCTTCGCCAAATTTTTGAGCGGCATTACCGGCTGCAAGAACAAAAAGAGTTTTCATGTTTTCCAGGTAGAACTCTTCTCTTGCCGGAGTTCCTTCGGGCAACTCTGCTTCTTTTAGTTTGCTCAAAGTTCCGCCCAATCCCATCACTGACTCCATAAAGGGAAGTTCATTTTTCATCGCTTTACGTAAAAGGGTCCCCGGAATCAACATCCGGTTTACTTCGTTAGTTCCTTCAAAAATACGGTTAATCCGGCTGTCCCGGTAAGAACGCTCTGCCGGGTATTCTTGCCCGTATCCATAACCGCCAAAAACCTGTACTCCTTCATCAGCTATTTTGTCCATCCCTTCAGAACAGAATACTTTGGCGATTGAGCATTCAATAGCATACTCATGAATGGCCCTTGCAATATCAGCCATATCCGAACCGGCTTCTCTAACCTCATCAAGCTTTTCATCAATCATACCACCAATTCGGTAAATCATGCTTTCCATCAAATAGGTTAAGATGGCCATATTGGCAAATTTGTTTTTAATTAAATTAAACTGGGCAATAGGCTGCTGGAACTGGACCCTTTGCAGGGCATAATCGGAAGCAAATTCCATTACCGCTTTACTTCCTCCCACACAACCGGCACCCAGGGCAAAACGGCCAATATTTAAGATATTGAAGGCAACCTGGTGTCCTTTACCCTCTTCCCAGAGCATGTTTTCAACCGGTACTTTAGCATTGTCCAAAATAACACTGCAGGTAGAAGACCCTTTAATCCCCATTTTTTTCTCTTCGGGATCGATTGAAACCCCTTCGGTATCAGCTTCAACTATAAAAGCAGTAAACCTCTCCCCATCAATCTTGGCATAGGTAACAATCACATCAGCCCAGGCCGCATTAGTTATATACTGTTTGGCACCGTTTAAAATATAATGTTTGCCGTCATCGGAAAGAACTGCCTTGGTTTTGCAATTTAATGCATCTGAACCGGCTTCGGGCTCAGTCAAAGCATATGAAGCAATCTTTTCACCACTTGCCAAACCCGGCAGGTACTTTTTCTTTTGTTCTTCATTACCAAAAAACACAATCGGCAGGGTTCCAATTCCGGTATGGGCTCCAAATGCCGTGGCAAAAGAACCGCCACATAATGAGGCACATTCTTTTATGATGTTGGTTGTCACCATATCCGCTTCTTCCCCACCGTACTCTTCAGGTATATCGCTGCTAAGAAGCCCCAGCTCGCCGGCTTCACGCAGCAATCCTGTCATAACACCCTCTTCCATTGCTTCAATTTGATCGATCTTGGGTTCGACCTGGTTTTTCATGAAATCGTAGCTGGTCTTTTTGATCATCAAATGAATGTCGTCAAAATCTTCCGGTGTGAAAATTGTGTTTTCATCAACCGGACCAAGCAAAAAAGCTCCACCTTTAATCAGTTCACTCATTAACTGGTCACCTCTTTTTAAAAAATAGTCAGGCAAAATATACTTTTACCGTTTAATAGTTTCTATGGTAAAATTTCTTTCCCTGCCTTGTGAAAATATTAACTTTTAGTTTTGGAATGTAAACCTGTTCACCTGCAATCTATATTCTGTTTAATGTTATACATTTCTTGGACTTAATTTCTTGATTTAAAGCTTTGTTTATGCTAACATTGAACTGTCAATAGGCCGAAGTGGCGGAACTGGCAGACGCACACGACTCAAAATCGTGCGGGCTTTGCCCATGTGGGTTCGACTCCCACCTTCGGCACCAAAAAATAAAGGGTTTTCTGCTTCAGTCAGAAAACCCTTTATTTATTATAATTCTTTTCATTTGCCGGCTTAACATCAATAAAACTATTTACTCAACAGGGTCCTTAAAGGAAAAACCTTTTGCCGGGCCTGTGTCCGACGGGGTTCCGGCAATTCTTGCCAGGTAATTTGATCCCAAAGTTTTTATATGTTCATCAACACCATCAAAGTAGTTATAGTGTTCCTGCTCGTGTTCAATTATGGTTTCAAAAAGCCGCATGGAAATACTATCACCATTTTCATGGCAAACCTGGGCAAACTGGGTATACGCTTCGATAGCATCTTCTTCTTGCTGAGCATCAAAGGAAAATATGTCTTCCACTTCCTGACCTTTTTCTACAGGACCGGCCAAATCGGTAGTAGGTTCTCCACCCAGTTCTTTTATTCTTTCGGCCAACTCTTCTGCATGCCTCATCTCGTCAATGGC
>PUKR01000284.1 GCA_003552365.1 Syntrophomonadaceae bacterium | reverse complement strand
TAATCAAATACATTGACGATATGGGTTCTAGCGAAATAACCATTGCCGAAAGAAGCGGCCCTGTTGATAGCGGGGAGGTTATCGAAACCCTCGGTGCCGATAAAATAGCTGAAGAGCTGGGGGCAAATATGGTTAACCTTGATCAACTCAAGCCTGAAGATTTAGTTAAGGTTGATCCCCCGGGTAGCCACTGGGAAGACGGTTTTTTAGTGCCCAGGTTTTTAAACGAAGCTGAATGCATAGTAGCAACCCCCTGTCTGAAAACGCACCAGTTCGGGGGAGTCTTCACGATTTCTTTAAAACTGGCTGTGGGGATTGTGCCCAAGGCCGGGACCGGTTATATGAAAGAACTACACTCGTCTCCGCACATGGAAAAAATGATTGCAGAAATCAATTACGGGTACAAGCCTGATTTGATAGTCCTGGATGCCATGGAGGCATTTGTCGAAGAAGGGCCGATGACCGGCAAAAGAAAAAGAGCGGACCTATTTATTGCCGGAACGGACCGGGTCGCAATCGACGCGGTAGGGTTGGCAGTGTTGAAAGAGCTTGGTTCCACCCCTAAAATTATGGAGACCCCGATTTTTGAACAGGAGCAGATTAAAAGAGCCGTAGAGCTTGGGCTGGGGGCAAGTGACCCCGGACAAATTGAGCTGATTGCCGGTGATCAAGAAAGCGAGGAGTATGCTAACAAAATCAGGGCTATTTTAGACCAGCGGTAAGCCGGATTAAGTTAAATGTTTTTCCATCAGCTGCCACTTTTCAAACTCGTACCGGCCGAAGTATTGTGTTAAGCCCTCCTTAAGGGCGGAATGCTGATCTTCAAGCATATTGAAGGTGAAATAGTTAAAGCCTTCTTTTTGCCAGTCCGGCAGCAGTGATAATAGTGAAGGCAGGTTGGCGTGGGGCGCGTTTATGTAGCTGCAGAAAAGGTGCTCTTCACTCTTTTGCTTGATTGTAACTAAAAGACCGGTAACGGATGTTTCACCGGTGAAAAAGTATACTTCGCTTCTATCAACTGCTTCTTTTAGGTATTCCCGGGTTAATGAGCGGAACCCGTAAATGGGGCCGAAAAGCGTACCCCCGGAACGAGCAGCTGCCGGCCCGGAGGTTAAATATTTACCGGCTTGCGGTAGTTCTATTTTGTCACATAGTCTTGGCTTCGGACCAAAGTCCGGGGCAGGGTTAGCTTTTAAATTGCCGGGGTAAACCCGGTAGATTATTTCTCTTTGGTCGCCGATTAACCGAAAGCCCAGTTTTTCTGTCACCCGCACTGCCTGGTGATTTTGCAGTGAGGTTATAAGGCGCACTACAACAGCGCCTTCAGTTTTTGCCACATCAATTAAAAACCGGTTTATGTCATAAGCAATGCCTCTGCCTTGAAAATCGGGGTGAACCCGCATTCCCTGCAGCCAGGCTTCGTTAGGTGAAGGAAAGGAAAGGGTGCAGCAGCCGACCAGGGTGCCTTCTAACCAGGCCAGGTAGATGCCACCTTTTTCTAAGTAAAGCCAACGGTCCAGGACTTTATCCAGAAAGTCATTTTCGAACTGATGGCTTAAGTTTATAATTGCTTCCTTATCGTTTTCCGTGGCCCTGGTAATTCTAAAGCTCATTTAATCCCCCAGAAAGCAATGGATGCTTTTATATTTATTACATAGGTTGCATTAATTGGCAACTTCAGGTTTGTACTTTCTTTTAACATGGTTTAGAATATCAAAAACCCTATCCTGCTTACAATACCTCCAACTAAAAATGCAAGGAAAGTGGTTAAAAGGAGGATGAAAATAGCGGCGGATAGTTTAAATTCCCTGGCAACAGTGGCAACTATGGCGATGCAGGGTACGTAGAACAGTCCGACTACCGCCCCGGTAAAAAGCTGGACCGTGTTAAGGTCCATGTCAAGCAGGGGCAAAACGGTTAATTCTCTGCGCAATATGCCCAGGGCCAGTGGAGCTGCCGCTTCTTCAGGCAATTGCAGCCAGCCGGTTACCAGCGGGCTGATTGCCCTTCCCCAGGCGGCCATTAAACCCGATTCATACAGCACGGCAGCCAGAGCAACAGCGCCGATCATCGGCAGGGCCCCGTCGGTAATGTATAGTTTAATCCTAAGCCACAGCTTTTTCAGGGCTACCCCGAAGCGGGGCATCAAGAGATCGGGGATTTCAGTCAATAAATCAGGCTGTTCTCCTTTTAAGTAGCGGTTTAAAATAATACCGGCGGCAATCATAACCAGCAGGCCAAAGAGGAATACGGAAAGCATCACCGGCACCGAGCGGGCTGCGAGGAGTGATATAAAGGCTCCTGTTTGTGAAATACAGGGAATGGCCAAACAAACCAGAACGGTGACAATCAGCCTTTGCTTGTGTGAGCCGAGAGCCCGGGTAGCCATAATTGCCGGGATACCGCAGCCGTAACCGAGCATCAAAGGTATTACCCCGGAACCGGGCAGGCCGATCCGGTTAAAAAGCCCGTCTAATAATATCGCCAGGCGAGGCAGGTATCCGCTGTCTTCCAAAAGGCTCAGCATGGTATAAAAAGAAAGTACATAGGGCAAAACCAGGGTAAACGGCCATTCCAGGCCCTTAACCAAAAAGCCGTATTCACCGATGAAAATGTTTTGAATCAGGCCCGCCGGAACAACCTGGGATACAAAACTGACCAGTGGCGGAATGATTAGCTCCCTGAACAGAGGAAGCAGGATAAACTGGCGAAAGCCCATCCCGATCCCGACTACTCCGCCGAAAACAACCGCTAAGATTAACAGGGCAAGGGGAAGCCCCGGCCAGGGACTGGTCAAGCGCCGGTCCCAGGCTTCTTTGCCCGGATTGCCGGTAGGGTCAACCCTGCGCAGGACCTGGCCGGACAGATTTTCAACATTGTCCCAGGTGGCTGTCAGGTTAGGGTTAATTTTTTCTTTCCCGGCCGGGCCGTGATCAAGCGTATTGAAAATTTCATTTTCCAGTTCTTTTAAGCCTTCTCCGGTGATAGCAATTGTAGGGATTATAGGGACATTAAGGGTGGAAGAAAGGGTGCCGACATCAATTAAATAACCTTTTTTCCGGGCTAAATCTCCCCTGTTTAAAGCGACAATCAGGGGAACATCGAGTTCTAAAAGCTGCAGGAGCAAATAAAGCCCACCCTCGAAGTTTCCGGCATCAAGCACATATACGATCAGTGAAGGTTTATTTTCCTCAGAAGGGACAGGTTTTACAGGTTCGGTCGATTTTGTTTCTTTTTCTAACGGAGCTGAGTGCCTTGCTGACCTGGCAGGGGGTGCGCAGCAGGAGGAAGAGGTGTAATCGCAATCCGGTTTGCGTCTGCCGCAGACCATTTCCACGGCCACTTCTTCCGCTTCACAGGTGGCACAAAGAGAATAAGTGCCGGGAACGTCAATTAAATCAACGATACGGCCGTTTAGATTGATCATGCCCCGGGCATAATCAACAGTAGTACCGGTATAGTTGGCAACCCGGACATTGAGCCCGGTTAAATAGTTAAAAATTACACTTTTACCTACGTTGGGTGTGCCCATCAAGAGGACGGTATGCTTCATGTTGTTCACCTGTAAAACTAAGTAGAGTTAGAGGGCAACCGTTATTTTTTCTGCAATGGGCCGGCTTAAAGCAATCTGCCTTTCGCCGACCTTGACCAAAAGGGGACCGCCAAAAAGCTGAAAACCCTGACATAGCAATTCTTTACCCGGTCTCAGTCCTAGGGGATAAAGCAGCGGATTTTCAGGCACATCGGTAATTACGCCCCGTGACCCGCGCGGCAGTTCTGTTAAGGAGATTATATTTTGAAGGCTTTCACAGCTGGAAAGGTTGTTCATAGTTTACACTCTCCTTCAAAAGTTGAATGGTCTAATTGCTAGCATTAACTAACATATATCGCTAAAAAAAACGGTCACTGTGCCCTATCTTGCCGGGATCATAACCTTGGAATTCGCTAATTCTCAACCAGTTAGTTTACACTAACTATTTTAGCGGCAACCGCTTGCCTTGTCAAGCATAATTTGTATTCTTACAGGGTAAGTTAATGCAGAGTAAATTCCCAAAGTAAGTTCCACAGTGGACAAGGCTGTAGCATTTAGTCTGGGAATTTACGAGAGTTAATGCAGGAGTATAAATTATTCTTACTGTATCGTTGGGGGCGTGCTGCGTTTAAGGCCGGGGAGATTACGAAAAGTGTTAGCAATAGCCGGCAAAGCAGGTGATGTAACCGGTTGCGCTTTAGGGATACAGGGCGCAGAGCTTTAGCCATGAATAACAAATCTCTCGAAGGTATATTTGACCGTATAGCAAAAGTAAAGCTATAATCGAATGCAAATGGTGGGTTTTTACCTGAGAATTTAAAACACAAAAGGAGGAAGCATGAAAAAAACTGTCCAGGAAAGCCAGGTAACAATTATTCAACAAATGACCCAGGAAGACGCAAACCTGGCGGGTAACGTCCACGGCGGTGCAATCATGAAGCTGGTTGATAGCACTGCCGGGATGGTGGCCGCCAGGCATTCTTCGAGCAATGTGGTTACCGCATCGATAGACAGGTTAGATTTTTTCTATCCCGTGTATATCGGAGAGTTACTCAAAATCTATGCTTCGATAAACCATGCGGGAAATACTTCCATGGAAATTGGAGCCCGGGTAGAAGCTGAAAACGTCATGACCGGTGAAGTCAGGCATACAGCTTCTGCATATCTAACTTTTGTCGCACTTGATGAAAACGGTAAACCGAAACCTATTCCTGAGCTTTCCTTACTTACAGATGAAGAAAAAAGACGTAACAGTGAAGCAGCTGAAAGGAAAAAAATTAGGCTTTCTGAGCGGAGCAGGGAAAACGACGCTCAAAACAATACATAGCACTAACAGAACCGGGCCGTTGATTAGTTAAGCTGAAATGGAAGCTCTGCCGGCCGAACTTCCAGACAGGAATTGCAAAACCCCAGCAGTAACAATAAATATGTAGAATGGCCTGGTATTAAAATTTTGACAAAATAAAAATCTTGAAATATAATACGGTTTAAATAGGTAATTTATAAATAGAGATTAAGATTAGAGAGATAGAAAGATTCGATTGCTTTTACTTTTCATCAGGGAGGAAGTGTTAAAAGTGCTTACTAGACGTCTGCTTGCGATCTCATTAATGGTTATTTTTCTTCTCACTCTTGCCGCACCGGCCTTTGCT
>PUKR01000108.1 GCA_003552365.1 Syntrophomonadaceae bacterium | reverse complement strand
GTTGCAATCACGGAAAATATTAAAGTTGGCGACATTGAAGATTTTTCCAACTTCCTGGGAGCGGTAATCGATAGGGCCGCTTTCGACAAAATCACCGGTTACATCGATTATGCCAAAAATTCAGACCAGGCTCAAATTGTTGCCGGAGGTACCTACGATGACTCAGCAGGGTATTTTATACGTCCAACAGTTATTCAAACTACCAACCCGAAGTTCAAAACTATGACAGAAGAAATCTTCGGACCGGTTTTAACCGTTTACGTTTACCCCGATGAGCAATTTGAAGATATCCTGCACCTTTGCGATGAAACCTCCCCTTACGGGTTGACCGGCAGTATTATTGCCAAAGACAGGACAGCACAATTAAAAGCAGAAGAGATTTTAACCCATGCAGCCGGTAACTTCTATATCAACGACAAACCTACTGCGGCAGTTGTTGGTCAGCAGCCGTTTGGTGGCGCCAGGGCTTCAGGCACCAATGATAAAGCAGGATCGCTCTGGAATATCATCCGCTGGATTTCACCACGCTCAATTAAAGAAAATTTAAACCCACCCACAAATTACCGTTATCCTCACCTTGATGAAGAATAATTGCTCTGCAAGGTAGAAGGCGGTCAGTATCCATAGCCTTGCATACCACCGGCAAAGAAATGCAGGGCATTTCTTTGCCGGCTTTTAACTGCTCAGCCGTGCTGTTTTTGGACTGAAAACTTTGCAGGTTAAGCGGTTGCAATGGCCAATGAAATAAAAGTTAAAGCCGGTTGGTTTGCATGGAGGCAGACCACCTGGGCCTAAAGCCTTCGGTGGCGAATGATGAAGTGAAACTTAAGCGAAAGCCTAAAGCTGAGTCGCTGCCATTACCCTTAGGTGAGCCGGAACCAGGCTAAAATGCTGCATTACTGAGCAGATACACCGGTTTTACAGGTTGCCATAATTATCCAGCATATTAGGCGGCTACTTGCATTAACCAGGGGATTCGGTTAGAATACATCTTAAGATTTCGAACTATACTACCGGTAAAAAGGAAAAATGGAACTGATATTGATTACTGGCTAAGGAGGCTGAAAAATATGCAACGCTTTAAGCAAGCCCTGGAAGAGGGGCTGCCAATGTTAGTCGATACGACCCTGCGCGACGGGGAACAAACCGCCGGGGTTGTTTTTTCCAACCGCGAGAAGCTTCGTATTGCCAAAATGTTAAATAACCTTGGGGTGCACCAGATTGAAGCGGGAATCCCGGTTATGGGCGGTGATGAAAAAGATGTTATTAAACAACTGGTTTCATATAACCTGGATTCAAGCATCATGGCCTGGAACCGGGCTAACATTGAAGATATCAAGCATTCTTTGGACTGCGGAGTTGATTCCGTAGCCATATCTATTTCCACCTCCGATATCCATATCGCCCATAAACTGAGAACTTCCCGTGAAGAAGTGCTGGCAAATATGGTCAGGGCGGTTGAATTTGCCGCTAAACACGAACTGTATATTTCGGTCAATGCCGAGGATGCTTCCCGCAGTGAAATGGACTTTTTAGTTAAGTTTGCCAGGCAAGCCCGTGATGCCGGAGCCGATCGCTTGCGTTTCTGTGACACTATCGGTGTGCTTGATCCTTTTAAAACCCATGAAATTATTGGGGAATTAATTGATCAAACCGGTATGGAAATTGAAATGCACACTCATAACGATTTCGGTATGGCTACAGCAAATGCCCTGGCCGGGTTAAAAGCAGGCGCCCGTTTCCTGGGGGTAACCGTAAACGGCCTGGGGGAAAGGGCGGGTAATGCCGCCCTGGAAGAAATTGCCATGGCCCTGAAACACTTGTTTAATGTTGATTTAAAAGTTGACACTACTGATTTTTACAACCTTTGTGAGTTTGTGGCCCGCGCTTCGGGCAGGCAGATCTACCCGGGGAAACCGATAGTAGGCCCCAACACCTTTGCCCATGAATCAGGCATCCATGCCGACGGGGTGTTAAAGCACCCGTCTACCTACGAAGTTTTCAGCCCGGAAGATGTCGGGTTGGAAAGACAGATCGTTATCGGCAAGCATTCCGGTTCAAAGGCAATCAAGATGAAATTTGTGGAATATGGCATAGACTTATCTAACGAGGAAGCCGCCGATATATTAGAAGCGGTCCGCAATGTCACTGTAGACCTTAAAAGGACCCTTTTCGACAAAGAATTAATGTATATTTATGAAGACTATCTCTATGAGAAAGTAAAAGTCCCGTCTACCGGGGATAGGGACAATGAGTAGCAACCTTTACTGGACTGTTGATATCGGAGGCACTAAAATCCTCCTGCTTTTAATAGACGAAGCAGGCCGGGTTCTTTACCGGGAAAAAAAGCCTACACCAAAGCCTGCCCGGCCTGAAGCTATTGCCGGATCAATCAGGGATTCGATGGAGCTTGCTTCGGCTACAAGTGGCATACCCGAAGCAAGCTCTCCCGGGGGGTTAGCCGTTTGCATAGCCGGTTTTGTAGAGGCCGGTACGGATAAAGTCCATCAGTCACCAAACCTGGACTGGCATGAGCCTGTGCCCCTGGGAAAAATACTATCCGATCATCTTTCATGTCCCGTAATAATTGAAAATGACACCAATGCCGCTGTCGTGGGAGAAACAATTTACGGGGCCGCCCGTGGCCATGACCATGTAATTTATGTTACCCTGAGTACAGGGATCGGCGGCGGCCTATTCCTTAATGGACGTCTTTACCGAGGCAGCAGCGGATTTGCCGCTGAAATCGGGCACACCAAGCCTTTTGGAAAAGGCCGTCTATGCAAGTGCGGGGGCAATAACTGCCTGGAAGCATGGGCTTCCGGCACCGCCATCACAGCTATCGCCCGGGAGCTTTGGGATGAAAGCATCCTGGAAGACGGGCCGATAACTACGGAATGGGTGTTTGAGAAGGCAGAATCGGGCAATGCTATAGCAGAAAAGATTATCGACCATGCCGCTCACAGTATTGGGACCGGGCTGTCCAACCTGGTAACCTTGCTCAATCCAACCTGCCTGGTCATAGGAGGCGGTATAGCAGCCGGAAGGAAAGATTTTTTTCAAAGGGTAACGGAAATAATCAGCCGGGAAGCAATCAGGCCGGCTGTAAATATAACCCCTTTTAAAACCGCTAAAGCTGAGCTTGAACCGGAAGCAGGAATCTGGGGAGTCTATGCATTAATTACCGGAAAAGCGGAGTAATTTAATTTATGGAAAATAATGATCACATCGAAGATATAAATGGTTTAGATATAAACGGCATTGAGCCCCTGGAACCTTTCTTTGAGTTCCTGGAAATGCTGATTAGCAGGTACGGGTCCTTTGGGATTGCAGCGGCAATGTTTGCCGAAAGTTCCGGAGTGCCGTTTGCGTCATCCCTGGTTTTGCTTACCGCCGGCACCATGATCTTACGAGGAACCTGTTCGTTCTATAATGTTTTAATCGCTTCCACGATCGGGATTACTTTAGGCAGCATTTTTAGTTATTGCGTCGGACTTTTGGGCAGTATACTGGGCAAAGCTGTTAAAACAAACGTAATGCATATCATGCATATCAAGGCTAATGAAACAAACCACAGCGAATCAAAACAGAGCAAATCCAGGGCCAGGATTTTAAGCCTGTGGAAAAAATACGGCAATTTTTCGATCTTTATGGCGCAGCTCTGGGGGTTTACCCGGACCTACGTTTCATTTCCCGCCGGGGCAATGCATATGAATTTTCCCTTGTTCATAATATATACCTTCCTCGGTGGAGCAGTTTTCAGCCTTATGACAATAACTCTGAGCATCGTTTTAACCGGAGCGATGGGCCTTATTCTTACCATGCTTAAATCGCTGGCAGACCTGTCACCCTGGTTATTAACCATACCGGCTGCTTTATTGCTCATATTCTTATACTTTTACTTTTACCGTAGAAAAAGAATAGATTTTTCCTATTTTTCTTCTTTGTGGGGAAGGTTTAAACAAAGGTTAAGTCGTAATTATTATAAGTAACCCTATAATTATGTTCATTTTATCAAAAAGGGGAGCTAAAAATTTGAGTAAAGCAAAGTTTAACTTAAAAGTATACAGCGAACGCTGCAAGGACTGCGGGATTTGTTTTGAATTTTGTCCCAAGAACAATTTACAGCCCAGTAAAGACGGGAGCCCGGAAATGATCGATCCCGAAGCCTGCACCGGCTGCAAATTATGTGAGTACCTGTGTCCGGATTTTGCTATCCAGGTTTATAAAGATGAAGAAGGCAAAAAGGAACAAAAAGAAACAACCGAATAATTATAGCCTTGGAGGTTAAAACAATGGTTGATGCTTTGATCGGCAGCGCAAAAAAATTGCCCCCGGTCCCCTTAAGCGCAGCAGAAAATTACATTGCCAAAAAAGATTTACTGGTAGGCGACGTAAACCGGGCCTTGACTGAGCATCCCAATTTAAAAATATTAATCGTCAGCAACCCGTTAACAGTTTTATTTGACAATCACAACAACCATGCTTTATTCATGGGCAACGTTTTTAAATTAAATGATTTCACCTTTATGGCCAGGGTTATATTTTGGGTTTACCGCACTTATAACCAGCGCGGATTTTCATTTGATTATTTTCCAGCAGCCCTTAACGCCTGGGTAGAAGCTATAAAAAAACATATAGAACCCGAACAGGCCAAGTACTTGATCAACATCTACCTGTGGATGATTGACAACCATGAAGAAATAATCCAGGCTTCCGAGAAAGTAACTGCACCCCCTGTATCCATAAATCCCGAGTGGAATGATTTAAAAGAATCTTTCCAGGCTTCACTTTTATCAGGAAATCACAGGCAATCACTGAACATCGCCGGTGATGCGGTTCATAAGCCTGAAGATTTAGCCGACTTTTATCTGCAGGTGATTCAGCCTTCCATGTACGCTATCGGCAACCTTTGGGAAAAAGGAGATATTTCCGTAGCCCAGGAGCATTTAGCTTCGGCTATCGTAACCAGGGTTATGGCTTCTCTATACCCCCGCTTTATCTTGCTGGAGCACACCAAGGGTAAATCTATTGTTACCGCCGCTCCCAACGAATTTCATGAAATCGGCCCGAGGATGGTTGCCGATTTACTGGAAATAAACGGTTGGGACGTCGATTACATCGGAGCCAATGTTCCTGCCAAGGATATACTCGATCTTGTTTTGGAAAAAGAGCCTTTTTTTGTAGCCAT
>PUKR01000048.1 GCA_003552365.1 Syntrophomonadaceae bacterium | reverse complement strand
TCCCCTACGTCTACGGCCAAACCGCGAACTTCTCCGGGATCGCGATCCCGCAAGGTAGCAAAAACCACACCAACCACATCCCCCTGTTCGTTAAAAAGCGGACTGCCGCTGCTGCCGGGATAAATGGCCGCTTCTATAACCAGGTAAGGTAAGTCGCGGTCATGGGGATGCTCAGAATAACCGATCACTTCCCCCTTATTGGCAATACGAGCAAACTGCATCGGGTTACCAATCACTAAAACTTCGTCGCCCGGACTTGCCCTGCGCCCGGACAGTTGGGTTACCGGCAAATCTTCTGCATCAATTTCCACAATAGCTAAATCTACTTCTTCAGAAATATGCCAGTTTTTTGCAGTAAATGTACCCCGCCCAGGAAAAGAAACCCTGACCATACCGGCACCTTCAACCAGGTGGCGATTGGTCACCACCAAACCATCCGACTCAATATTGAAACCGGTACCCCTTCTATGCCCACCGGGAACCCCCGGAACCCCGTCCGCATAAAGCCGGGTTACCGCCCCACGAGAATCCCTGACTATCGGATCATCTGAAAGGGCCCATGATTCCTGAAGGAAAGTGAATGCCGGGCCACCAAAAACATAAAGAAACCTACCGGTAACACTGACTATAAACAAAAGCGCCAAAACCAGGGCTGTCGTACCCAGGATGAAACGACGAGACCGGGATACTTCCCTATAGTTAATCTCGGTGCTCTCATCTTCATATTTGCGATTTATTTCTTCTTTAATCTGACGATCCAAATCGTCTTGTTCTTTCACCGGTGTCACCTGCTTAGTTTAAAATAGTTGTTACTGGTGAACAAACACAAATAGTTTTAAATACCGCCGTTGTTTACATCATAAAAGACAGTTATAATTACATCAAGTTATAATTACAAGCGAGGTGAAGTTCCAGGCTGCCCGGGGAAGTTCTTTACCACCCCTGTTTTAAAATCCCATTATATATTCCCTTGTGCTTCCGGCAGCATGGATTAAAAATGAGTCATTCAAGCTTCAACAAACCTTTCACTGACAGGGAAAAGAAAGAGATCAAGAAAAATATCCACCGCGCCTTGCTTGAAGCCAGAAAAGCCAGGTACCGGGGTGATGAAGAAAAAGCCAGAGAAATAGTACGCAAAGCTATGGCAGAAGCAGCTCCGGCAGCCCACCGGGCAAGCATGGAAGGTGGTTTCAACTGGGTAGTGGAAGCCCTAAAACCTCTTGATGAATTATTGCTTCCAGATGACGACGACGACAGCTGCTGTTAGCCAGCTCATTTTCAGTTGCTGCTAAACTAATTAAAATATTTTTTGTTGCTTTTCTAACTGTGCCGCATTCTGGAGAGGAATCATTGCAGGCAAAGCGGTTGCAGTGGCAGGCGGAAAAAGGCTTTAGCCGGCCGTCCTGTATGGATCCAGGCCGACCAGGTTTGAGCCATTGATAGTAAATGCTGCTTAAAAGTATAACCAAATTGAAAGCCTGCAGCCGAGCCGCCGCCATTGCCAATAGTGAACAGTTATAACCTTTAAGCCACTTTAAAATGAAAATAGCAGAGCCATTACCAAAACGATTGCGATTGCAACCGGGATAGCAACCAGGATCACAAAATGGATTATATAAGCGGCGATACTGGCCCCGGTAGAAATTTTGTGGCTTTCTCTAACAGCAATGACCTGCAAGACAATCACCCAAACCATAAGACCAAAAGATATCAGCCCACTTAAAATAGCCCCGGCCGTTCCCAGGTAAGCTCCAAGCAGGGTTATAGGAACGCTAATAATCATCGGAAATTCGGCAAAGCAGTATGCCGAAAAAAGATTCCAGTAACCGCCCTGACCCCGAAAAAGCTTGGCCAGCAAATGCAGGAGGCCTGTAAAAACAAAAAGCGAGACCACAACTAAAACCAGTCCGCCCACTACAAAAACGGAAGCATCAATAAATATATCAAACTCGTGCCTTAGCTCTTCTATAGTCCGCAACCCATCACCGCCGTAAAAGTTAGCCAGCAAGGTCAGAAAAGAAACTCCGAGAGCTACCAGTAACGCCCAACCTACCGGCCTTTCGCGGGCAATTTCATCCAGGGTATTTACCGGGCTGGCCATTACTCCAAATAGTTTATCGATTAAGCTTGTTCCCATTTACAAAATTTACCTCCCCTATTATCAATCTGCTATCCAAAAAAATTGCTCCTTCGAACTGCATTAACTCTAAATCTTTAACCTGACCGGGAATAATGATCTTACCTTAGCTGGTAACGAAAATCAGGCGGCACTCCTTCTTTTATTTTTTCGAGCAAGACAATTTCCGGATCGATAAAAGCCCTTTCCAGGGTAATCAAAACACTATACCCATAGTCAAATAGCTGTTCAAAAACTGTAGGCGGCGGAAATTCATAACGGACCGGATTATCCAGTTCATTCTTTTCCGCAAGAAATTCAATTGCTTCATCAATACCGCCCAGCTTATCTACCAGGCCCAGTTCCTTGGCATGACTGCCGATAAATACTTCACCCGTAGCAAGTTCACGTACTTCCCCGGGATCCATGTCTCTACCTTCGGCAACATCATTAATAAACTGCTCGTAAGCTTCGTCCGATAGATCCTGCATCAATTCTCTTTCTTCATCAGTTAATTCCCGGTTAAACATGTCTTTATGTTCTCCGGATTTAATGGTTTCCACTTTGATACCGAGCTTTTCATATAGCTCTTCCATATCCATAAAAGAACTGATAACCCCGATTGAGCCGGTAATTGTTCCCGGATGGGCTACTATTCCCTGGGCCGGGGCTGAGATATAATACCCGCCGGAAGCCGCCATATCGGCCATGGAAACAACGATTGGTTTGCCAAAATCCCTGACCATTGAGGCAATGCTCTGCGAAGCGGCAATAGATCCACCCGGGCTCTCCACTCTTAAAACTACCCCTTCAATATCAGGATCATCTTCAGCCCTTTCCAGTTGTCGATAAACCTGGCTCGGAGTTATGCCCCCCACGGCAAATAGGCCTCCGCCCCCACCTTCCTGGATCGGTCCTGAGAGCCTGATTACAACGATCCGGTCTTCATCCACCCGTTCTTCCCGGCGCGGATCTACGCCGTCAATGAATGGCAGGGCAACCACAGCCGCTACGGAAACCACGATTAAAGCAATAATAAAAAACCTGCGTTTTTGCATAAAAAAACAACCCCTTAAGCATTTCGTATCTGCTCAACCGTACTGCATTTTGGACGGGAGGCATTGCAGTGAAAGCGGTTGCAATGGCAGAGTAAAGCAAAGGTCGCAGCAGGTAGGCCTGCATTAAGGCAGGCCGCCGAGGACTGACCCATAGACGGCAAATGATAAAGTATAACAAAAGCGAAAACCTGAGGCTTAAATCGCCGCATTGTCCTTGATCATCCGTTACCGGCCCAACATACAGCACGGCTGAGCGTTAACTATTCATCTAAGGTATAATTGTACAGTAGATAAAGAAATCCTTCAAGCACCAGGTCTTTTTCTTGCTATTGTGTCCTTACCTGGATTATGGTAATATATACTTAACTGCTATGGTTATAAATACTAAGGCCGGGAGGTAAATTAGATGAGCAAGCATAATCAAAACCTGACCGCTAAAACAGAAAATATGAAGAACCTGGTAGATTACCAGGAATGCGCGGTGGTCAGCAAAGAAATTTTAAAGAAAGACACCGGGACAGTGACGTTATTTGCCTTTGATCAGGGCCAGGGATTGAGCGAACATACCGCCCCGTATGATGCCCTGGTTTGTGTTCTTGATGGGGAATCGGAAATAACAATTTCCGGGAAAACCCACACAGTTAAAGAGGGAGAAATGATCATTATGCCGGCGGATGAACCGCACGCCTTAAAAGCAAAAAAGCGGTTTAAAATGATGCTCGTGATGATCCGTACATAAACAGGCTTTAATATATTTTGAACTGGAGGGTTTATCAATGTCTTTTAAAGTAAATGAAAATGTAACCTGGGTTGGTAAAATCGACTGGGAACTTCGCAAGTTTCACGGCGAAGAGTTGAGCACTCACAGGGGGACCAGTTACAACTCGTACCTGGTCAGGGGTAAAGAAAAAACAGCCTTGATTGATACAGTTTGGGGACCTTTTGCCAAAGAATTCGTTGAAAACTTGAAGAAAGAAATTGACTTAAATGATATTGACTACATAATCGCCAACCATGGCGAAACCGATCACAGCGGGGCACTGCCCGATTTAATGAGGGAAATCCCCGACACCCCGATATACTGCAGTAAAGCCGGAGAAAAATCACTTAAAGGCCAGTACCACCAGGATTGGAACTTCAAGCCGGTAAAAACCGGTGACAAAATCGACCTCGGTGACAAAGAATTGATCTTCGTCGAAGCAAAAATGCTCCATTGGCCTGACAGTATGTTCTGCTATTTAACCGGTGATAATATCCTTTTCCCCAACGATGCCTTTGGCCAACACTACGCTTCGGAGCACATGTACAACGACCTGGTGGATCAGGACGAACTATACTCAGAAGCAATCAAGTATTATGCCAATATCCTTACCCCGTTCAGCAAACTTGTCACCGCCAAGATCAAAGAATTTGTAGATATGAACTTGCCCGTAGGAATGATCTGCCCCAGTCACGGAATCATCTGGCGTGAAGACCCCCTGCAAATTGTAAATACCTATGCCAAATGGGCTGACGCATACCAGGAAAACCAGGTCACAATCGTCTATGACACTATGTGGGATGGAACCAGGAAAACTGCAGAAGCTATTGCCAAAGGGATCAAGGAGGCAAACAATTCCATCACGATCAAGCTGCATAATGCAGCCCGTTCCGATACCAATGATATCATAACAGAGATATTTAAATCAAAAGCAATAGTGGTTGGATCGCCGACAATCAATAAAGGAATCCTGCATTCAATTGCCGCCCTGATGGAAATGGCCAGGGGACTAAAGTTCCAGGAGAAAAAGGGATGTGCTTTCGGCTGTTACGGCTGGAGCGGAGAATCGGTAAAAATGATTAACGAACAGCTTGAAGAAGCAGGGTTTGAGTTGATAAATAAAGACGGTTTGAAAATAATGTGGAGCCCCGATGAAGAAGAAAAGGCTGCAGCTGTGGCGTACGGTAAAGAAATCGGCAGCGCCCTGAAATAATCAGCAGCGCTCAAATAATATTTATTTTACCTGCTCAACCGTGCCGCACTTAATTTTGAACTGGTGCCGATCCG
>PUKR01000151.1 GCA_003552365.1 Syntrophomonadaceae bacterium | reverse complement strand
TTCCGGCCTTTACATAGTTTTGGATACTGCGATAGATGCCAAAAAACACCATGAACAATATTCCTGCGAAAACAGAACCCAAAATGACGGTAAACAAGTTTAGCTCTACCTGTCCGAAAATATAATGAACGGTTACAACCTCACTATTAAGCGCAGCTACTACGGCTACAGCAATTGCTAAAAGGACCATCAATATGATAAATACCATTCTCATTTTTTCGTCCTCCCCTCTTAACCAGGCTTGCTTTAAAACTTAAGCTGCCAAACTGTAAAGTAAAAATATTTTACTGTTAAAAACTCTTTCCGGCAAAACCCCGAACTGGCGAAATATAAAAACTTAATCAAAAGGGCAACCGAAGTTTAAAGTTACTTTCCTTTTTAATTATACCACTTCTGTATAAAATGCGGAGATTTAAACCAAAATCATTAAATACTCGTTACTTAATTTTTATTACTTCGTATCTTTCGAAAGAAGATCTGCCTGAAAAAGTAGCCGAACAAAACCTTTAATCAATTTTAATCAATAAGGAAGTCTCCTCTAGCCTCAACCTCTGATTGTATTAGGTGTCCCGAAATTATCGATTGTCCTGTGACCACACGATTGACAGTGGCTACTTGAAATAATAAGATACTATAAGGTTTAACTTGGGAAGTCTCAAAGGAGAATCGTTAATGGATAGCCATAAAAGAGACGCGATTATCGAGGTAGAGGGTTTAACCAAGAAGTTTGGTGAAATTACCGCTGTTGATGACATTTCTTTCTCGGTTAAAAGGGGCGAAATATTTGCTTTTTTGGGGCCAAACGGCGCCGGTAAGACGACTGCAATCAGTATGTTGACCACCCTGATTAAACCGACAAGCGGAAAGTTATTGATAAACGGGTATGATCCTGTTTCGGAACAAGATGCGGCCAGGCGTTCTTTCGGCATTGTCTTTCAAGATCCGAGCCTGGATCATGAACTCACCGGCTATGAAAATATGGATATCCACGGGATTCTTTACAATATGCCTAAAAAAGAACGCAAGGAACGGATTAAAACTTTGCTTGAGCTGGTTGAATTATGGAAAAGAAAAGATGACCAGGTTAAGAAATATTCCGGGGGGATGAAACGCAGGTTAGAAATTGCCAGGGGCCTGATGCATTTACCGCAGATCCTTTTTCTTGACGAACCCTCACTTGGCCTGGATCCCCAGACCAGGAACCTGCTTTGGGATCATATCCGGGAGTTAAACCGCAAAGAAAATGTCACCGTATTTTTAACTACCCACATCATGGAGGAAGCTGAAAGGGTCGCCGATACGGTAGCAGTGATTGATTATGGAAAAATTATTGACCGGGGTTCACCGAAGGAGCTTGCCGAACGGACCGGATCATCTTCCCTGGAAGAAGCTTTTCTATCCTTAACCGGGAGAACAATCCGGGAAGAAAAAGCAGAAACCATGGCCCAGATGATGAGCTCACACATGAGGAGGCGCTAAAGATGAGTGTTATCTACATCCTCTGGATCAGGCAGTTGAAGCGCTACTTCCGCTCCAAGACTCGCATCGTTGGAGCCCTGGGCCAGCCGATGCTTTTTTTACTTGCTCTCGGCTACGGCCTTGGGCCGGTTTTTGAAAGAGCCGGGGAAGGAGATTACGTGCAGTTTTTGGTACCCGGGATTATTTCCATGAGCATCCTGTTCACCTCCATGTTTAACGGTATCGAGATAATCTGGGACCGGCAGTTTGGTTTTTTGAAAGAAACCCTGGTTGCTCCTGTTTCCCGGGTCAGGATCATGCTGGGCCGCACCCTGGGCGGTGCCACAGTAGCTATTTTACAGGGGATGATGATTTTAGGAATAGCCCTTCTAATCGGTTTCCGGTTTGAAAGTCTTTCCGGCCTGCCGGTGGCTTTACTGTTTATGATCCTGATCGCTACATTATTTACGGCCCTGGGGACCGCGATTGCCTCACTCCTTGAAGACATGCATGGCTTCCAGTTGATCATGAACTTTTTAGTTATGCCTTTGTTTTTCCTTTCCGGGGCGCTGTTCCCGATCCAAAATTTGCCGCCGGCCCTGGGCACGGTCGTCCAGTTTAATCCTTTATCCTACGGGGTTGATGGACTGCGCGGCGCTTTACTCGGCACTTATGATATTGGATTCTGGACCAATTTTAACGTCTTAACGCTTAGTATGGTCATTTTAGTGATAATCGGGGCCTACCTGTTTTCCAAAATTGAAGTCTAAAAACCGGAGTTTACCATTTACTCGAAAAATAGCCTCGTTCCAAATCTTGAGCTATCATAACTATAGTCCTGTAATTACGGGACACAATCAAGCTTATGGACTTTTCGATTAAAATCTTTCCCTGCAGCTCACAGCCATTTTTCAGGCAAGGCAAGCTTTCCAAAAGGAAATGAAAAGAAACGAAAAGATTATATAAAGCAGAATCCGGGTATCTCGGTATTACCGTGAACATCTGATCTAAAACTTATAATTCAAAAAGTTACTGATCAGCTTTTTTCCGTCTTCTGTAAGAATCGACTCAGGATGAAACTGAATCCCCCATACCGGGTAATATTCGTGCTTAAGCCCCATGATTTCACTATCCTCTGCAACTGCAGTTACCTGGAGAACTTTTGGGACTGTTTTTTGGCAAACGACAAGGGAGTGATACCGGGTAGCGATAAAATTATCTCGCACACCCTTAAACAATCCACTACCATTATGGCTTATCGTTGAAACCTTGCCATGCATTATTTTTCCCGTAGGAACTATTTTCCCACCGTAAACCTGCCCGATTACCTGGTGGCCGAGACATACTCCCAGAATAGGCACCTTTCGCTCTAGTCGCTGAACTAATTCCAGGCAAATACCGGCACCGTCGGGATTACCGGGACCGGGAGAAAGCACCACCTTTGCCGGATCAAGCTTGATGAGATCATCAACACTAACTCTGTCATTACGAAAAACCGTTATTTTCTCTCCACCGGCCAGTTCTCCGAGGTATTGAACCAAGTTATAGGTGAAAGAATCGTAATTATCAATTACCAGGATCACATTAATCCCTCCTCAGCAACCTTTAATGCCTTGATCAATACTTTAGCCTTGCTTAAAGTTTCTTCATATTCGCTTTCCGGATGTGAATCAGCAACAATACCGGCACCGGCCTGCGCATAAGCTTTGCCCCCGGTAAAAATTAGAGTCCTGATATTTATACAGGTATCCATATTGCCGGTGTAAGAAAAATAACCGACCGCTCCGGCATAGGGTCCTCTTTTAATCGGCTCTAGCTGATCAATAATTTCCATAGCCCTGATTTTAGGAGCTCCGGAAACCGTACCCGCCGGGAAACCGGCAATAAAAGCGTCAAAGGAGTCTTTCCCTTCTGTCAACTCTCCTTTAACCTCAGAAACTAAATGCATTACATGGGAATACTTTTCTACACTCATGAAAACCGGAACTACAACGCTACCATAACGACAAACCCTACCCAAATCGTTACGGCCAAGATCCACAAGCATTAAATGTTCCGCCCGTTCCTTGGGATCACTTACTAGTTCATCTGCAAGCAGACAATCCTCAGCGTGAGTTTCACCCCTTCGGCGGGTCCCGGCAATCGGCCGGTTCTCGGCAATATCGTCTTCCAACCGGACCAGCATCTCCGGAGAAGCTCCTGCTACGGTAACTTCCCCAAAGTCAAGATAATACATGTAGGGAGAAGGATTTATTGAGCGCAGAGCCCGGTACACCTCAAAGGAAGGAACGCTTGCCTTCACTTCCAGCCTTTGTGACAAAACTGCCTGCAGAATATCACCGGCCTTGATATACTGCTTAATCTCATTTACCTTCTCACAAAAGTCCTGCCGGTTGATGCTGCTTTTGATAGGATCATCATCTTTTTCGCTCACTTTCCCACTACAACCCTGCTGGTTAAGCCCGGAGCTGTTTTTTCTGATAGCATCAACAATTCTCTCGACCTTTTCTACGGCATCCCGGTAATCATTTTCTGGATCACTACCGATCCGGGCATTCACTACCACTTTCAATTTTGAAGTATAATGATCAAAAACGATTACACTTTCCGGGAAAATAAGGAATGCATCAGCTAAATCCGGTATTCCGGGAGGTTCATCCGGCAAAAATTCAAACTGGCGCACACAATCATAACCAAGATAACCGACAGCACCCCCAAAAAATCGGGGCAGTCCGGGGACAGAAGCTGCTTTATAACTACACATAATTTCCCTTAAAGTATCAATTAGCGCTCCCTCCTTTTTTTGCTTTTCTTCTCGAGTAATAATTTCCAGGTTCTTACCAAAGCTTTTTAAAACTAAAAAAGGGTCCCCGGCAATAAACGAATAGCGGGAAATTTTTTTACTCCCCTCGATGCTTTCCAAAAGACAGGAATAACCTTTCTTGAAAACCTTGGCATAAACGGAAACCGGTGTTTCAAGATCTGCTACGATCTCTCTGTATACCGAAACCAGGTTAAAATCCCTGGCATACTCAATAAAACGCTCCCGGGAAGGGAAACACTTGGACCTGTTTGGCATGACTACGATCTCCTTTCAAAGATAATAAAAAAGCCTTCCGCCCTTATAAACCATAAGGACGAAAGGCTAAACTTCCGCGGTGCCACCTCATTTAGACCATTTAACAGGTTAAAACTACAGCGAGCACAATATAAGGAGGTTTAAGCAAGGAAAAAACTGACCTCTAACAAAGGGTGCCCCTGGATAACAAAAAACCTTTCATCCCCTGGGACGAAAGGTTATCTTCCGCGGTGCCACCCGGCTTAAAACTCCAATACCAGCTGCAATAACCAGCAAAGTGGAATCTCTTTTCAAGGTACGGGCTTTACTGTTAATCTGTAAAACCGATACCCTCCCCTTTTTACGGTCGGGGCTTCCGTTGAAGCCTACTTGCTAATTTAAGCGCTTTCGGTCCACTGCTCCCGGGCCCATTCAGCATACCCCTGTGTACCGGGCTTTCACCTTCACCGGTTCGCTGCTTCACCATTAAGCATACTTACTCTTCCCGTTCAAAGCATTTTAAAGTATTCGGTTTAATTGTATATTTTTTATCACATGCAATGCAGCCTGTCAAGTTGAAAGAGACAATTTTTCCTATATTCCCAGGAAGTCGCGCCAGCGGGGCAGGTCACGCTTTCCTTGCCGGTAGCCCAGCCGGTAACTTTCCTCAAGTTTGTTATAATCAGTTTCCATGCTCATGACAGGCATGGTATCAGGGT
>PUKR01000220.1 GCA_003552365.1 Syntrophomonadaceae bacterium | reverse complement strand
TTTTTGTCGAATCTTCGCCCCTGTTGGAAAATAACATTTTAATCGGAAATGAATCTGAAGCCGGGGGAGGGATTTCTACCAATGTCGACTGCTCCCCGGAATTAAGAGCAAATACAATTTCGGATAACCGGGCCAGCAATGGCGGAGGATTGGCTATAAGCCAGGGTGGTTCGGCTGAAATAGTCAATAACACGATAACCGATAATTACGTGGAACGAAACGGAGCAGGGATTTTTATCCAGCAGTCTGACCCGGTTTTTGAAGAAAATACAATCAGCAGCAATGAATCAAGGCGAGACGGCGGGGGCATCTTTGCTGTTTTTGAAGCAACTGTAGCAGTGAGAAATAATGTCTTTGAGAATAACCGGGCCAGGAAAGGCGGCGCAATGCATTTTTCTGAAGGAGCCGTCTTAGAGCTGAACGATCCTGATGATAACACCTATGAAGGCAACTCGCCTGAAGATATCCACGAGGAATAGCCGGGATGTTGTTACTTCACCCGGTGGTTAAAAAACATATATTTTATTAAACTATGATCAAAGGCTGTCTGATTTTCGGACAGCCTTTGATCAATGGGAAGGTTTGGGTTTTCTTTTTGTATTTATAAAGATTTACAGCAGTTTTACAGGTTAGCAGTATTGAATATCTACCAGTTTAGTTGCATAATAATGATAAAGAATACCGGCTTTATGCTATCCATTTGCGGTGGCAAATGAACAGGAGCTGTTGGCAGGAGGTTTCGGATGGCTGCGAAGGGGTCAAGTAAAACTAAAAAGAAAAAACAAGCGCCTGGCAAAGCAGTTTCAAAAAAGAAAAAGCAGGGTGGTTTTGAAAAGTGGCAGGTTGTGAACTACTGGGCTGAGAGGGTAATACCGTTTCTTATGCTCGCAGTAATCGCGCTTTTACTATTTATCGGCCCATTTCAACGTGGCCTGTTTTTCCCGCGAGAATTGCTTATTGCCAAAGTCGTTATATTTGGGCTTTTAATCGTATGGGGGTACTTCCGGTTGCTAAAAAAAGATAACCGCCTGGTTGAAACCCCCCTGGATATTTGTATTATTGTTTTGCTTTTTGCCTACGGGCTTTCCTTCTTTTTTGCGGTAAATACCCGTGATGCCCTGGAAGAAGTATTAAAAATAGCCTCCTACCTTGTTATATATTTGATAACCCTGGATATTTGTCGTTACCTGTCGCTGCCTCAAATTAAATTAACCCGGCATAATAAAGATGATTTTAACTCAGCCCAATATGAGCAAGGCCCTGAAAAGTTTGTCCCGTCGGGAATAAACGTGGTTTTACACCTGTTGCTGGCTGCTGCCGTGGTGGTTACAATCGCCAGCCTTGGGGTGCCGGCCGGACACTGGGATTTTCCCGGAGCTTATGCCTCGGCCAGGATTGCCTCACCCATGGGTTACGCAAATACTGCGGCTGCCTACTTGATGGCGGCGTACCTGTTAACCCTGGCCCTGGCGCCCCTGGCAAAAAATTGGTGGAAAGTAATTTATTTGGCGCCTGCCGCGACCATGCTTTTTACCATTATCCTAACCTTTTCCCGCGGGGCCTGGCTGCTCCTCGTTCCCCTGAGCTTGCTGTTAATTGTAATCTCCGCTCCCGGTGAAAGGCTGCGATCATTCTTATACCTTGCCGCTACCGCCCTGGCCGGCGTTCCCACGGCCTTGATGGCCGATCAGGTGTTTCGTTCGGAAACCCCGGCCCAGGCCTGGCTACTGGTTGCGGCTGCTATTGTTATTGCGATCATCCTTGGCCTGTTTGTCGAACTATACTTGAGCCAAAGCCGTAAATTGCGCATTGCCGTGGCCGGAGGTACAGGGGCAGCCGTTTTTGCCGGTATTTTTGTTATCTTTGTTTTACCGGCTTTGGGGCCGGTGCAGCTTGACAGGGACCTGGATCAAGATCCGGAAACACGCACTGTAGAGCAGGTGATCCGGGGGATCAGCCCCGAAGAGGAGTACCTGCTTTCCATGGATATTAAAGCGGAAGAAGATCCCGGTTTTGACGAAGAGGTTGATTATGCCTGGCGTCTCAGGGTCCTGGGAGGGCTCCCGGAATACCGGGATGAAGAACTTTTAGATTACAAGGGTTCGGCCACTGAAGGCTGGGAAGAGAAAGATTTTAAATTTGAAACCGGGGCGGAAATGGAGCGCCTTGAAGTGAAAATTTATAACCGTTACCCGGGAACTTCTGTCACGGCTCGAAACGTTTCTTTAAGCGCGGATGGGATTGATCGTTCGCTGAGGTTTACTTTAAACCGCATGCTGCCGGATCGTTTTTACGATCGCCTGTTTTCCTATTCCCTTGATCGTAACCTCGATGCGCGGTTTGAATTCATGGAGGATGCCGTTCAAATCATCGGGGATCACCCGGTGCTGGGAACGGGCGGCGGTGGGTGGAATGCCATCTACCGTGTTTACCAGGACCGCCCCTACAATACGACCGAAGTTCACAACCACTTTTTGCAGGTTTGGATTGAAGCAGGCCTCCTTGGATTCCTGGCTTTCCTGGGGCTGTGGGTAAGCACTGCCGTCTCATTTGTCCGCAATTGTGTCATGCAGAAGGCCTCTACCAGGGTCTGGCAATTTTGGGCGGCAGCAATTATCCCGGTTGCAGCCCTGGGAGCACACAGCGTGATTGACTGGAACTTCTCCATGGCGGCAGTGGGTATCTTTTTATTCGTTTTACTTGGAGCAAGCCGCAGCCTGGATCGCGCTACCTGGTTTAAAAAGAAAAATAGCAGCGGAATGAAGGATACCGACCGGGGCCGGTTTGCAGGGATAACAGGGATAGTTGCCGGGGTGTTTTTATTTATTTTTTCCCTGATGCTGCTTGATGGGCTTTATACTACCTGGCGATCCCAGGAGCTTGTCGAGCAAAACAGTTTAAAGCAGGCAAAGGCGGAAATGCGCAGGGGTATCCAAAGGGATCCCTTCCGCACTGACAATTATTACAACCTTAGTGTTTTGATTGAAGATCGTGCCCGCAGGACCGGTGCGCAGGCCGATATGGGCGAAGTGATTTCCATGGCCGAACGGGCTTACGAGCTTGAGCCTTATAATCCCCGTTATGTAAGCCACTACGGTAATTTGCTGCTGCACAATGTGGATGTAAATGAAGGGCTGGAAATGATTGATCGGTTAATGTACCTGAGGCCTTTATCTGAGAGCAGCTATTTACAGGCAGTTTCTTCCCGTTTACAGCTGGCCGATTTCTACCTGGGCGAAGGGGAGCGGGCGGAAGCAGAAAGATATCTTAATGATATAATAGAGATAGAAAGTAAAATGAAAGATAATCTTGAAGAAATCGAGCCAATCGCTTTTCACCTTGGCCAGGCGCACTTTTTGCTCGAGGATTATTCTGCAGCGGAAAATTATTTTGAGCTGGTAGAAGAAGATGACGATCTATACGAACAAGCCAAGGAACACCTGGAGTTGATTGAAGATGTTAAATAATAGATTCTCCGTTATCTTGTTTTTACTGTCCTGCCTGGTGGTATTAATTTTGTACTTGCCCGGCTGCGCTGAAGAGTCATCTTCAGCATGTGATTTAGAGGAAACTGCAGCTTTAAATGAAGGAGAGGAAGCAGAGCTTATGGAGCAAAAACAATTTGATTTAAAAGATAAGGTTCCTCCACTGGATCAGGCAGTTCCGTCCGGCTTGAAAACAGCCACTCTGGCCATGGGCTGATTCTGGGGACCTGATGCCCGGTTCGGGCAAATTGAAGGGATATACAGGACCCGGGCTGGTTATGCCGGAGGCAGCACTAAGGATCCTACTTATGAAAACCTGGCCGATCACATCGAAGTTTTTCAGGTTGATTATGATCCTGCGCAAATTACTTATGAAGATATCCTGGAAGTCTTTTGGAACAACCACAACCCATTATCCAGGGCGTATTCCAGGCAGTACATGGCAGCAATCCTTTATGCCGATGAAGAGCAGAAAAAGAAAGCCCTGGAAAGCAAAAAGCAGCTTGAAGAAGAGCTGCAGCAAGAAATCAAAACTGAGATTATGCCACTGGATGTCTTTTATCTTGCCGAGAACTATCATCAAAAGTATTACTTGCGAATGCAACCGGAGCTGAGCACGGAACTCAGAGCATACTATCCCGACATTGAAGATTTGACTGATTCTACGGTGGCGGCACGCCTAAACGGGATTGCCGGCGGTTACGGAGATCCGGAGTTGTTGCGCCGGGAAATCGATAGCTACGGGCTTTCCGAGCAACTTCGCGAACAGTTGGAGTTCGTGGTTTACTAAAGTTGATCGGCTTGAACAGGCTTTACCGGTAATATTAATGAATCAAGTTTGATTGTCGAAGGCAGCGGGTTTTTACAGCCCACTGCCTTTTTATAATGTGCGCCCGGCATGGGAACTTACCCGGCGGTGATGGCTTCTGTCCAAAAGTGCAGCAAGGCTGAGCATTAAAAATTTTTATCCGGAACCTTGACTAACTGTATTTATTCAGATAAAATTCAGATATCAGAATTATTCGGTGATATTCTTGCTTAATATTAAATTTGAATGGGGGGCTTAGAATTGTCCACTGCTCTGATCATTTATTTTTCAAAAGGCGGCACCACCGCTACAATTGCCGGCGCTATCGCTGAAGGGTTGAAGGAAAAAGGTTGCAATGTTGAGCTATGCGATATTAAAGATGCCAGGCCGGAGTCAGTTTCAAAATACGATATTATTGGTCTCGGTTCACCGGTCTATTATTACCAGCTTCCCTATAATGTAACGGAGTTCCTCAAGCTTCTTCCTGCCTTAAATGAAAAGTCATTTTTTACTTTTTTATTACATGCAACGTATAATTTTGATACAGTTGAACAAATTAATAAAGAGATGCAATCAAGAAATGCTAGGTCTTTAGGAAATTTTCATTGCTTTGGAGAAGGTTATTTTATAGGATATTTAAAAAGAGGAGTCCAATTTTCGCCTGACCATCCTGATAAAGAGGAGCTGGATGAGGCAACCGATTTTGGGAAAAAATTAATGGACCAATATAATAATAAGGTTGATAGATTAGCGGAAAAGCAAACGAAACCCCCTTTTATTTACTCGATAGAGCGTTTTTTATTAAATCCCTGGCTGGCTAAAAATGTTTATTACCGTATGTTCAAGCTGGCACGCAATAAATGCACCTCCTGTGGAATTTGTATGGATGAATGTCCGGTTGGTAATATATCTGAAGACAAAAACGCCCGGCCTGTATGGAGCAACAACTGCATCCTCTGCCTTTACTGCGAACTTAAATGTCCAGAAAATGCAATTTCTTCACCGGTAAACCTGGCGACTTTCAGCCCGTTTATCAATTATAA
>PUKR01000237.1 GCA_003552365.1 Syntrophomonadaceae bacterium | reverse complement strand
TCAAGCCCATTTTAGCGGCAGTGCCGGCAGCACAGCCGGTGGCTACGATCAAAACATCATTTTTAGCCAGTTCCTTGATCAAGTAATCGCCGCTCTTGTCATGCGGTACGCGCAGGTTATTGCAACCGGCAAAAAGGACTACCCCGCGTAACTGGCCGGAATCAACGGCATCGGTAATCACCTTTATCGGTTCATCGGGGTTCACCGCGCCGAGCACTTCCTCCATCGATTCCATGCTAAAACCGGCAGTCAGCTTATGCTTGACATCGGGAATATCCACTTCTTTGTCCTTGCGCTCTTTAAAGGAATCTATAGCTAGCCTTACCACTTCCTGTGCTCTCTCCACAGCCCGGTCTTCTGTAAATTCTACATGGTAGGAACCGGGAATCTTGGAGTGAGACATGGTGGTAACAATCCGGGTGTCAAAGCAATCAGCTACGGCTTTTACACCGGGCATGATGCACTGGACATCAACAACCATCAAGTCAAGAGCACCGGTCATTATCGGCAATTCCTGGGAGAGGAAGTTGGTGAGCACTGGAACTCCCTGGCGCATCAAGACTTCATTACCGGTACAGCAAATCCCCATGCACTTAACTCCCTTGGCGCCGGCTTCTTTAGCTTCCGCTTCCATTTCCCGGGCCTGGCGGACAATCATTTCGCTGAGCAGCGGGTTGTGACCGTGCACGGCAATATTGACCATTTCCGGATCAATTACCCCCATGTTTGCTTCCGTGGTTACCGGTTTGGGAGTGCCGAATAAAATATCGGAAAGGTCGGTAGCAATGTGCATTCCGATGTAATCGGCCAGGGCTGTTTTCAATCCCTGGAAGATAAGGTTTACAGGATCGTGGTCAACACCCATATGGGTGGATCCCATGATCTCAGAAATCGAGGTATGCACACTACGCGGCTGGATATTGCACTTATTAAATACTTCCATTCGCTCGGGAACTACCGTAGTTTCCAGCCACTTGCAAGGTTCATCGCTGAGCTTGGTAAAATCGGATTCGGCATGCGCGAGAACTTCTTTTAAAAGTTCCCGGTCATCTTTTCCATCAGCGCTGAGGCCAAGCCTCTCGGCTACCCGGTGCAGTTTGTCCGCATCCTCAATCGAGTAATCCGGTGCTTTGTCTTCGAGCAATTCATGAATTGTGTAAATCATGTGCCGGCTGTGGTCGGCATGAGCGCCACAACCACCGGCAATTGCCCTGATCAGGTTGCGGGCCACAATGGTATAACCATGAGCTCCGCAAACACCTTTGGACGACTTCTTGGTTATCCGGCAGGGCCCCTGCAGGCAAATCCGGCAGCATACACCGGTTCGCCCGAAGTTACACTGGGGCTGCATGTTTACGTAACGTTCGTAGGCAGTTTCCACCTGGCCGTTAGCGGTATTTTTATCGATAACGCTAAGCGCTGCCGGATCGATCGTCCTTCTGTTGTCAACTTTTTTCTTTCCTTCGGACATTATCTGGTCTAACCTCCTTGTAGGTTTCTGTGATAAGATTGTTTCGTTTTTACAAAACTTACCTGTCCCCTTGATAATCCAATTCTATTTCACATTAAATAGCATTTGGAAAAGCAGAAAGCTTTAACGTGTTTAATCACCTCCCACAAACTTGTTTATAAATTTTTTCTAAGCCGGGCAAAAGATCCCCTTCTGTAGAAACCAGGGGTTCGCCGCGGCGGGCTCTTTCCAGAACCTGTTCTGAAAAGGCAACCATGCCGGCAAAGCGGTCGGGAGGCAGCGAAGATTCAAGGTACTCCCGGTCAGCTTCTGTGCGAATTTTATTGCCGACAAACAAAACCTGGTCTATCTCAAGATCGCCGGCCAGGCGGTCGACAGCCAGGGCCGTGTTCAAACCGGCCCGGGTGGGTTCCACCACAACAAGCATCATTTTAATCCCCCGGGAAGTCCCGCGGGTGAGATGCTCGATCCCGGCGCTCATATCCATCACGACTGCTTCTTCCCGATCAAGCAGCATGGTGGTCAGGACAGAATTTAAAAATGAATTTTCCTTGCAGTAACATGCAGAGCCGCCCTGTTTGATTGCGCCCATTTTCAGAAAGCGCAGGCACTCTTCCTGAAGGGTGTAGTTTTCGAGAACATCGTTGACATTCGGGTTAAGGTCAACCAGCGCTCCCCCGCCATAGTTTTTGGCTTCAATTACATCCTGCAGTTCAACCAGGGGGCGTAACTTATCAAGTTCTTCCGGGTCGAGACCCAATACAAGCCCCAGGTTAGCATCCGGATCGGCATCAACTGCGAATACCGGCTTCTGGTGAAGGGTAAAACAGCGTACTAACTGGGCGGCTACCGTTGATTTTCCGGACCCGCCCTTGCCGGATACAGCTATTTTCAAATTTGACACCCCTTATCAGGGCAAAAAAATATACCCGTCAGTAATTTACATATAATCATTCGACAAAACCGGAAAAAATTCCTTTATTCAAGTCAAAGTTGGTACATTCATAATATTAACACAAAAAGAGGGGGCTTTACTTTTAAGCCCCCTCTATTAACCTATTTTTTTTGAAAGCTCAAGCTTTCTTCATCGTCAACCACAACTTCAACCGTATCTCCCGGCGCGATCTTGCCCTGCAGCAGTTCTTCGGAGATTCCATCTTCCAGGCGGCGTTGAATTACCCGCCTGAGCGGCCGCGCTCCGAAGGAAGGATCGTAGCCCTCTTTTAGGAGCATTCCTTTAACGTCGTCAGATACTTCCACCTGCAGGCTATATTCCTGGATCCTGCGGTTTAGTTCGTCCAGCATCAGGTCGACAATTTGGCGGATATGTTCCTGGTTAAGGGAATGGAAGACAATCTGGTCATCAACCCTGTTCAGGAACTCGGGCCGGAAGGTTTTCTTCAGCTCTTCCATAATCCGCTCTTTCATCTGCTCATGGTCGTCCTCTTCACTGGCAGCGCCGAACCCGACCGCAGTTTTCTTCATAAATGTTGCCCCGACGTTCGAGGTCATTATAATCACGGTGTTACGAAAATCAATGGTGCGCCCTTTGCCGTCGGTCAGCCTCCCGTCTTCTAAAATCTGCAGGAGGATGTTAAATACGTCCGGGTGGGCTTTTTCGATCTCGTCAAGCAGGATCACGGAGTACGGGTTGCGGCGGACCTTTTCAGTTAACTGGCCGCCTTCTTCGTAACCGATATATCCCGGCGGCGCCCCGATCAAGCGGGCTGTAGTATGTTTTTCCATGTATTCTGACATGTCGAGGCGGATGATCGCATTCTCATCTCCGAACAAGGCCTCTGCCAGGGCCCGGGCCAGCTCGGTTTTGCCTACGCCGGTCGGCCCGAGGAAAATGAACGAACCGATCGGCCGCTTGGGATCTTTCAATCCGGCCCGCCCCCGGCGAACAGCACGGGCTACCGAGCGGACGGCTTCATCCTGGCCGACTACCCGCTTGTGAAGGGTCTCTTCCAGTTTCATCAGGCGGGCTGATTCTTCTTCAGCCAGGCGCTTAACCGGAACTCCGGTCCAGCTCGACACAATGTAGGCCACATCTTCTTCGTTGACCAGCGACATATCTGAGGTTCCAACCTGTTTTTCCCACTCTTTTTTCTGCTCGTCAAGTTCTTCTTTGAGCTTATGCTCATCATCGCGAAGTTTGGCCGCTTTTTCGAACTCCTGGTTGCGCACCGAAGCTTCTTTTTCCGTGCGCAGGTTGTTTAGTTTATCCTGAACTTCTTTTATGTCAGACGGTGCCGTATAGTTGCGGATACGCACCCTGGAGGCAGCCTCGTCTATTAAATCAATCGCCTTATCCGGCAGGTACCGGTCGGATATGTAGCGATCGCCAAGCCGCACCGCCGCCTCTACCGCTTCGTCAGTAATTTTTACCTTGTGGTGAGCCTCGTAGCGATCCCGCAGTCCTTTTAATATTTCAACACTTTCTTCACGGGACGGTTCACCCACAATAATCGGCTGGAACCTTCTTTCCAGGGCCGGGTCCTTTTCAATATGCTTGCGGTACTCGTCCATGGTTGTCGCACCGATGCACTGCAGCTCGCCCCGGGCCAGTGCCGGTTTTAAAATATTGGAAGCATCGATCGCTCCCTCTGCCGCTCCGGCTCCAATCAGGGTGTGCAGTTCGTCGATGAAAACCAGGACATTTCCGGCCTGGCGCAGTTCGTTCATCAACTTGCGCAGGCGTTCTTCAAATTCCCCGCGGTACTTGGTGCCGGCAACAACCGCTGCCAGCTCTAAAGTAACGACCCTTTTTTCGCTGAGGATTTCCGGCACCTTGTTCTCGATGATATGGTAGGCCAGCCCCTCGGCGATAGCGGTTTTGCCAACTCCGGGTTCACCAATCAAGCAGGGGTTGTTTTTGGTACGACGACTCAATATCTGGACCACCCGTTCAATTTCTTTTTCCCGGCCGACGACCGGGTCAAGCTTTCCGTCCCTGGCCAGCCTGGTCAAGTCCCGGCCAAAAGTATCAACGGTAGGAGTCTGTGGCCCGCTGCCCGAAGTTTTTTCTCCTTCAGCCATTTTCTCGCTGGCTCCTTCGCCGCCGAGCTGCTGAATTACTTCCTTGCGGGCCCGCTTTAAGTCGATCCCCATGTTGGAAAGAACCTGGGCGGCGATACCTTCACCTTCTCTTACCAGGCCGAGCATTAAGTGCTCGGTTCCAACATAATTGTGACCCAGATTCTGGCTTTCCTCAATCGCAAGTTCCACGACCCGCTTGGCCCGCGGAGTATAGCTGATCCCCTGTTGGACTATCTTTTCGCCTTTAGGGGTAATTCTTTCCACTTCCTGGCGAACACTGTTTAAATCAACAGTCATATTTTGCAGGGCCCGGGCGGCAATGCCCGAACCTTCGCGAACCAGGCCTAAAAGCAGGTGCTCGGTTCCGATGAAATTGTGATTCAAACGCTTGGCCTCTTCCTGGGCCAAAACCAAAACCTGCTGCGCTCTCTCTGTAAATCTTCCAAACATGAACATGTTGTTCACCTCTTTTTTTACTAGTTTCCTATCCTTTTATCATTTACTTACCTTTAAGTTTCCAATTAACCCGGAAACGGTGCAACCGTCAACCGGGATAGCGGATAAAGTTCAACTCCTAAAGAAACCCCGTAACTCATGTCCGATTTAGAAATTGACCGTTCCACCGTTTCCGAGTTTAGCTTAACTATTTTGCTCCCGGCTGCGCTTAAGAGTTTTTTTAATGTAAACCGGGCGTTCAAGATTTCTTTCATTGTGCTCCAGTTCCCTTCCCGCCAGCAGCTGAAGGCAGCCCGGGCGGATCAGGACTAACAGTTCATTGAGAAGCTTATGGTTAACTCCGTTGATCAGGCCAAGGTCATAACCAAGGCGCAGGTCCGATATTAACTG
>PUKR01000183.1 GCA_003552365.1 Syntrophomonadaceae bacterium | reverse complement strand
CTTATGTTCAATTTGACCTCATCTCTCTAAATCGCACCCTGGCTCTATTTATATTTTCGAATACATCATATCCAGATTAATGCTCACATGTCTATGGGAAAGTTACCCATTTTTTTGTGAACTGTCTCCAGTTCGAGCGGTTATATAAAATTTTCTGAGCAGTGGTTTTTCACGTTATAAATTCTTTTAGGGTGGGTGAAGATCAGGAACCGGTTAGTCCTGCCAGCCTGGCAAATTCCATTAGTTCGCTTTCTTTGCTGATACTTAATTTTTTAAGCAGGTTGCTTCTGTGCCTGTCCACTGTTTTTGGACTGATAGAAAGGGTCTTTGCAATTACATTTCGGCTGCGGCCCTTGATCATTAAGTTTAACACATCCTTTTCCCTGTCAGTCAGCTTTTCATACAGGGCCATTGCGCCGGAAGCGGGAGAGGCATTAATATAACTTTTAATTACCGGTTGAAGCACAGAGGGGCTGAGGTAAGGCATTTCTTTTTTTACAGCATCCAACGCGAAAGACAGCTCCTCATAGACCGCGTCCTTATGGACATAGCCCGATGCTCCCGCTTTTAAAGCCTGGTCAACATAGGTGTTGTCGTTGTGTACAGAAAGAATCAGCACTTTGGTGTCGGAATAGTACTCCTTGATCTGTCTGGTGGCTTCCAAACCGCTATAGCCGGGCATAGAAATGTCCATGATTATCAGGTCTGGATTTAATTCCCCGGTCATGGTCATAGCTTCCTCGCCGTCATTAGCTTCCCCCACAACTTCAATATCCGCTTCATTCTCCAGCAGGGCTTTAAGACCCTGACGAAATAGAGGGTGATTATCTACCAGTAGTAGGCGCATGCTCCTAACCTCCGCTTATCTTCATATTATACCAGTGGGATGATTACCTGTATATTTGTTCCCTGCCCGGGACTGGAGTTTATCTCGAGGCTTCCATTCAGCAAGTCAACTCTTTCCTGCATTCCTTGAAGGCCAAGATGTTTGTTGGCGCTGTTTTCAACATGCGGGTCAAAACCGGTACCGTCATCAGTAACATTAACTATAACTTTATCGCTTGTGAAATCTATTTTAACCGAAACATTATCTGCATTGGCATGCCGTGCTGCATTTGTCAGTGCCTCCTGGATACAGCGATACAGTGCAGTTTCAATTTCAACTGGAATAATTTCGGGGCTGCCGGTTGTCTCCAGCTTTCCCTGGATACCGGTGTGTTTACTTAATTCTACAACCATGTTGTCAATCACGGCAAGCAGGCCAAAATCGTTAAGGGCCGGGGGCCGCAAAAAATAGGCTTTATTGCGGATTGCTCCTTGTAGTTCGCTTACAGATTCAACAATCCCGTCCAGTTTTTCTTTGTCCTGAAAACAGCACTTTACAAGTTCATTACTTAAAAGCTGCAGGTTTAATTTCAGGGTGGTCAGAGACATACCCACTTCATCGTGCAGTTCTCTCGCCAGCCTGACCCTTTCTTCTTCGTATGCGCTTAGTACTTTACGGGAAAGAAATTGTATCTTGTCGTGTCTTGTTTGCAATTCTTTTTCAGCTTCCCGACGGTTTTTTTCCAGGTTTTTGAGGTAAAGCAGCCTTTTTACCCTGTGACGCAGCTCATCAGGATTAATCGGCTTATTGATAAAGTCTGATGCGCCTGCTTGAAATGACTTTTCGGCTTCACTGCCGTCATCGAAGGCGGTAAACATTAATACGGGGATGAAATTTTCATTGTTTTTCTTTTTTAAAAGCTTGCAGGCTTCTAATCCGTCCATTACCGGCATTACAATGTCCATTAACAATAAGTCCGGCTGGTGAGTTTGGCACAGTTCAAGCGCCTCTTTGCCGTTTTCAGCTTCAAGGAGTTTATAACCCTCGGGTTCAAGAATATTGCGGATCATATGCCTTGAGGTGCGCCGATCATCTGTGATTATTATAGTTGGCCTGTCCGGCTGCAGTTTTTCAGGACTCATGGTTCACTCTCCTTCCTGAGTATCTGCTTCTTCCTGAAGGGGTGAATCCTGATACCCAGGCTGCCTTACTTCGGCTATAACTTTATCCAGTTCCGAGGGAGTTATTGGTTTAGAAATGTAACTGTCCATGCCTGCTTTAAGGCAACGCTCCTTATCTTTCTCCGTTGCAAAAGCGGTCATGGCAATAATTGGTATATGCCTAATATCTTTTTCTGCGGCGCGGATGTGAGCCGTAGTTTCAAAGCCATCCATTTCGGGCATTTGAATATCCATGAAAATCAAGTCAAAGCGATTACTTTTAAGAATCTCCAGGACTTCTCTGCCATTGTGTGCAGCGGTTACCCGGTGGCCTTTTTTTTCAAGCATCAAAGTAGTCATTTTCTGATTTGTTGGCTTGTCTTCAACGAGTAGTATAGACTGCCCTTTTTCGCTCTGCCTTACTCCTTGATCCGGCTTCTGGTTCATTTTTGATGTAGTTTGTTCACCCGGTCTGGCTGTTTCATCATGGGAAACAATAAAAGGAATGGTAAAATAAAAAGTGCTGCCCCTTTTGATTTTGCTGCTTACACCCAACGAGCCTCCCATCAGCTCGACCAGGTTTTTGGTTATTGGCAGCCCTAATCCTACTCCTTCTTTTCCACTACGGTGGTGATAAGAGTCGGGTTGGTAAAAGTACTGGAAGATATGATTTAAGCTTTTTTCTGGTATACCGGGGCCTGTATCACTAATTGAAAAAAATACAACTTTTTTATTTTCTCGGCTAAGATCAGGGAGTTGGTTTTCTGGAGTTCCGGCCGGATCAAGTTGCAACAACACCTTGATTTCGCCTTTTTCGGTGAACTTTATGGCATTGCTGATCAAATTAATCAATACCTGCTGTAACCTTTCAGAATCGCCAAATACAGTTTCGGGAACCTTATCATCAATTATACAATTTAGTTCAAGACCTTTTTTTTGAGCCTGCAGGCGGAATGCGGATGTGATATTCTTAACTTTTTGCGGAAGGTTAAAATAGTTATGCTCCAGTTTAACCGTTCCCGATTCAATTTTTGACAGGTCTAAAAGATCATTGACCAGTGATAAAAGGAAAGATGATGAATCCCTGATCATAGCCAGGTATTCTCTTTGTTGTTCATCCTGGCTGGATTCATAGACCAGGTCCGTCATTCCCAGGATTACATTCATGAGCGTGCGAATTTCGTGGCTGACATTGGCCAGAAAGCGGCTCTTTGTTTCACTTTCTGCTATAGAATCATCTACAACTTTTAGTAATTCCTTTTCTTTCCTGGTCCGTTCCGTGATGTCAGTGCTAATTTCTACGGCGCCAAGTAATCTGTTCTCATCAAAGATGGGGTAGGCATTAATAAGAAGAGTTTTTCCTTCCGGGAAAGAAAGTATTTCCTGCCCCGGATTTCCTGTTTTCAGGGCTTTTTTGACGGGGCAATTTTTGCATTCTTCATGAGACCGGGCCAGTACAGCCTGGCAGTGCCGACCAATTATTTCTTCTAAAGGCAGCTTGTAAAAATCCATACCTGCCTTATTGACCCAGCGAATCCTCATCTGACTGTCGTGGAAAACAACACGTTCATTCATGCTGTTTAAAATCAGGTTCTGCAGCGAGTTTGAATTTGCAAAAATATCTTCATCTAACATAGTTTACTCCTTCACAATAAGGCTTCAAAAACTTATCCTAAAATATTGAGCTGGATTTTGTGTGATTCTGTTAACATATTTCGAGAAAAATCTTAAAATACCTTCTTGTTTAAATATAGCTTGCATTCAACATTCAAAATTTCCAAATCGCCTGATCAGGAATAATTTTTGAGAGCCCGGAAGGGGATCATGGTTATGGCTACCAATCCCTTTACTTTCGTCCTTTCGACAGCCGCTTCAACTGCCGGGGCCATGATACTGGATGGCTTCCCTTTTTATGTCTATCTTGATATCAACAAAAAAAACGGAACCTGCTGTTTGCATTTATACAGCTGAACAGCTTTGCCATCCGGCATACGTTTTAGTGCATGCAATGTCTGGTAAATGCGGTGTGGAAGGGCCGTTAGCCTAACCGTCATCTCTTGCTTCGCATTTGGATATGATCCTCAATCAATTATAAATGGGGAATTTGCCAATAGATTAATGGGGAATTCGTAAAATACCATTAAGCTAAAAGATGGGCGAGTGATTTAGTGTGTATAAAAAGCAGGAAGGAGGACTTATAGATGTTGAGCCCGGCAAGTCAAGGAAGGTTGGATGAAAAGATACAGGTGAATTTTCTGAGCAGTTGTTTGCCAAGGAAATGCGGGATCGCATTATTTTCAGCCAATTTGAGCGAGGCACTGGAAAATTATCTGGATCAAGACGCCATTTCCTTTATCGCCATGAATAATAATGAGCGATACAATTATCCACCCCGGGTTATGTTTGAGGTAGAGCAGGAAAATCTTGAAGATTACTTTCAGGCTGCAAGTATGCTTAACTCATCTACAGTAGATGTTGTATCCCTGCAGCATGAATTTGGCCTTTTTGGAGGAGCCGACGGCAATTACCTGAAAGTCTTGTTGAAACATTTAAAAAAACCGGTGGTAACTACCTGCCATACTGTCCTGCAAGATCCCAGTCCCGGCCAGAAAAGAACATTTACAGAAATCGCGTCCTATTCCCGGGAGCTTGTTGTAATGAACAAGCTGGCGATTAACTTATTGACAAATGTTTACGATGTTCCACTGCATAAAATTCGGCTTATCCCTCACGGTGTTCCCGAAAAAGAATACAAGGAACCATCTTTTTACAAGGACCAGTTGAATTTGCAGGATCGCTTCTTAATCATTACTTTCGGCTTTATAAGTCCAAATAAAGGAATCGAGAATATGTTAAATGCCCTTCCTTCCGTAGTAAAGAAGCACCCCCATGTGCTTTACATGGTCATGGGGGCTACCCACCCCGTGGAAAAGAAGCATAATGGCGAAGATTACAGAAGCACCCTGGAATCACTGGTTAAAAAAAAGGGGCTTAGCCGAAATGTCCTTTTCATCGATGCATTTGTGGAAGACGAAACTTTGGATTGCCTGGTAGGAGCAGCTGACCTTGTTGTCTGTCCTTATTACTCTGAGGCTCAGATTACCAGTGGTGTATTGAGTACCGCTCTAAGCAAAGGCAAGGCCATTATCTCCACTCCGTTCTTGCATGCCAGAGAGGCGCTTGCAGGCGGGTGTGGAAGTCTTGTTGATGCCGGTGATGCAGATGCCCTGGCCAAAGAGACAATAAGACTGATTGAAAATAACCGGGAGAGGCTAGCCATGTCTAAAAAGGCCTATGATCTCGGCCGCCTCATGGGTTGGAGCAACGTATCAGCTGAATACCTGAAAACCTTTACTGATGTGGTTAAACCGGCCCCGGCGCTGAAGTAGAAGCT
>PUKR01000193.1 GCA_003552365.1 Syntrophomonadaceae bacterium | reverse complement strand
CTTCCTCGGGCCGGTAACCAAACTTCTTGATCACATCAATATGCCCGATTATATCAAAAAGCCCGCATTTGCAGGCATCACGGACAAGAGCATAATACTGCCGGTACAGTTTCCCCATATCTTGCTCCCGGTAGTCGTTCGCGTAAACGGGGTGGGTAAAATCCCAGCGACCCATAAAATGAATAGACCCGATCACATAATCAAAATGGTACTGTTTTAATAAGTTTTCCAGCTTTTTCTCGGTGCCGGGAATATAATCAACTTCTATGCCTACCCTGATCACCGGGCTTTCTGATTTATTCTTTAGCGCCTCGACCTCGGCAATGTAAAGTTTTAGCTCCCGCGGCTCCATGGTTACCTGGTTTCTCGGTTTAAAATCAAGCAAACCGAGGGGAAAATGATCGGCAAATCCGATTTCATCCAAACCTTTTCTTTGCGCTTCAGCAAGGTATTCCGAAAGTGTTCCCGTGGCATGACAACAGCGGGCCGTGTGCAGGTGATAGTCAATCATTAGCGCCCTCCCGCTTTTCCAGGTCGGCCAGGGTGTTAAAAAAGCACGTATACCGGCCGGTATGACAGGCTTTGCCGGGCCCCTGGGGGATCACTTTAACCAGTAAGGTATCGGCATCACAATCGGCATAAATTGATTTTAATTCAAAATAATTACCGGAAGTTTCCCCTTTCACCCAGTATTCCCGGCGGCTGCGGCTCCAAAAACAAACTTTACCCATTTTAACAGTGCGCCTGATAGCTTCTTGATCCATGTAACCGACCATTAAAACCACATTATTGCGATCATCCTGGATCACTGCCGGAACCAGGCCGTTTTGATCGTACTTAAGTTCTTCTGTTTGTAAAGACTGAACTGTTTCCTTTTCATTAAAGCTGGCCAAGTGAAAACCTCCATTTTGAATTTAATATCCGGTCGATGAAATTTAAGAACTGATCCTGTATTTTATTGCAAAGCCGCTATTGCTTCAGGCAAAGTTAACTGGTTGCCATAAAGCGCCTTGCCGACGATAACCCCTTTAACCCTGTTGTTGTATGGCTTTAGTGAGAGCAGATCCTCTTTCGAAGAAATTCCCCCGGACATGATTACCGAAAGAGAAGTCTGGCTGAGAATGTCTTCCAGCCCGGCCAGGGAGGGGCCCTGCATGGTCCCGTCTCTTTGAATATCGGTGTAAATAATTTCACTAACCCCCCAGGCTTCCACGCGGGCAGCGAGTTCTGTGGCTTTTATCGCCGATGATTCGGTCCACCCCTTGACGGCAACCATTCCATCGCGTGCATCAATCCCGACAATAATACTTGCTCCGTATTCTCCAACCAGGCTGCGGGCGAGCTCCGGCTGCTCGACAACCACAGTTCCCAGGATAATTCTGGATATACCTGTGGAAATAGCTTTTTCCACGGCTTCCCTGGACCGGATACCCCCGCCGAGTTGAAGGGGGATGCGCACTTGCTCACCGATGCTCCCGATCACCCTGGCGTTCTGTGAAAAACCGGTAAATGCTCCGTCAAGGTCAACCAGGTGAAGCATTTTTGCCCCCAGCTGTTCCCACTGGCGCGCTATTTCTACCGGATTATCGCCATAAACTGTTTCCTGATCAGGGTCACCCTGGTAAAGCCGGACACAACGTCCCCGGCGCAGGTCAATCGCGGGAATAACAATCACCCTTCTCACCTCACTCTAAACGTTCTTTTGTCGATAGAACTTCATCATATCCCTCAATAAAGGAGGAGGCCTCATTCAAAGCCCTGGCAGCAGCCTTAAAAGAAGCTTCAATAATATGGTGCTTGTTATGGCCATGATTCATGAACAGGTGCAAATTAAACCTGCCTTCGTTAACAACGGCTTGCCAGAACTCCTTAAAAAGCTCAGGCTCCATAGATCCCACCTGGCCGGCGGGAAGCGGCATATGGTAGTGCAGGTAAGGACGACCTGACAAATCAGCCACGGCATTAACCAGGGCATCATCCATAGGGACGGCAAAACTGCCATACCTTCTGATTCCTTTTTTATTGCCCAGTGCATCATACCAGGCTCTCCCTAAACATAACCCGATATCCTCGACCAGGTGGTGCGGATCAACTTCAATATCTCCTTCGGCCCTGATGATCAAGTTAAAAAAGCCATGACGGCTCCAAAGATCAAGCATATGTTCAAAAAAAGGAAGGCCTGTTTGCAGGTCGGCCCTGCCGCTGCCATCCAGGTTAAGATCCAAAAAAACAGTGGTTTCCTTGGTTTTACGCTCAATTTTAGTCCGGCGGTTCATTTTTTTCCCCCCTTATTAATACAGACCGGGCATGCGCTTCCAATCCTTCGGAGCGGGCCAGCTGCACAACCTGCGGTGTGATATTTTGCAAGGCTTCGGCCGAATAATATATTACGTTTGATCTTTTGATAAAATCATAAACCCCCAGTGCTGATGCATACCGGGCAGCAGCCCCGGTAGGTAAAACATGATTGGTCCCGGCAAAATAATCACCTAAAGCTTCGGGAGTATGAGGCCCGATAAAAACAGCTCCGGCGTTTTCAACATGGTCCAGGTACTGCCAGGCATCTTCCAGGTGCAGTTCAAGATGTTCGGGCGCCAATTGATTAACCACCGGCCAGGCATCCCGGATGGATGCTACGGAAATAATGACTCCTTGTTTTTGAAGCGATTCTTCCGCAATTTCTTTACGAGGCAAAGACTTTAACTGTTCCTCCAGCTCTTTAATCACCAGGTTGCCTGTACGCTCAGAATCGGTAATTAAAATTGACCGAGAAAGGGGATCGTGTTCTGCCTGGGAAAGCAGGTCAGCGGCAATGTAGGAAGGATCCGCTTTACCATCAGCCACGATGACAATTTCGCTCGGACCGGCCAGCATATCTATACCCACTTCTCCGTAAACTTCCTTCTTGGCCAGGGTTACATAGATATTGCCCGGCCCCACTATCTTTTGCACAGCGGGGATTGTTTCAGTTCCATAAGTCATTGCGGCTATCGCCTGGGCGCCTCCTGCTTTATATACAGCGTCTGCACCTGCTTCCCGGGCTGCTACCAGGGTTAAGGAATTAACCTTGCCTTCACTGTCCGGCGGGGTACAGATATATACGTTTTCCACTCCCGCTACCCGGGCCGGGACTGCGGCCATCAGCACAGATGAAGGATACGCTGCCGTCCCCCCCGGGACATAGGCTCCCACAGCCTGCAGGGGCCGGTAGCGCTGACCCAAAATCCATCCGGGGCCGCTCTCCCACCAACCCTTTTCCTTTTGCCGACAATGAAAACTCTCAATATTATTTTTTGCTTCTTTGATTACCTCCACTATTTCAGGACCGGCAGCCCGGTAAGCGGCATCAATTTCTTCCCCGGATACTGTCAACCGATCCAGTTTAACCCGTTCAAATTTACGGGCATATTTTTTTAAAGCAGCGTCTTGATTGCGTTGAACATCTTCAATTATATCAAGAACCTGCCTGCGTTCTTCCCGGTAATCAAGTAAAGAAGCAATTTGCTGCTTTTGCTTGTATCGATCAAAGGAACAAATGTTAAGCGGCATAACTTTCTCCTTGCCCGGTAGTTAGTGGAATACCAGTGTCTACACAGCCGTGCTGCATTTTGGCCTGATGACGGCTTATTTATAGGCTGACAGTGTTTGGCTGATTTCGGCGGTTACTGTGGATAAGCAACTGGAAACAGTAACCATATATTAACCTAAAAAACCTGGTGCGTCAATTTAAGCTTTTACTGATTGGCCCGCTTTCACTAAGACTTTACACTAAGACTTTACAATGATAATTTACTTCATGATTAAAGAACGTAAAGCACTCATAAAGCCCGGGAAAGATACATTGATTACTTCTGCATTTTTAACTGCCGTTTCTCCTTCCGCGACCAAACCCGCAACAGCCAGGGCCATGGCCAGCCGGTGATCGCCGCAACTGTCCACGTCAGTTCCGGTAAGTCCGGTCCCTCCTTCAACAATCATACCGTCTTCTTTCTCAGTTATCTTAGCTCCAAGCTTTTTAAACTGTTCAGCAAGGACGGAAATGCGGTCTGATTCTTTTACCCTTAGTTCGTCTGCATCGTTAATTACAGTCTTTCCTCTGGCAACCGCCGCCGCTACCGCCAGGGCGGGAATTTCATCAATCAAACGCGGAATCATCTCCCCCCCGACAGTAACCCCCTTAAGCTCTTTACCTCCACGAATAACAATATCGGTTACCGGCTCCTTCCCCCAAATACTCTCATCCCTGATTTCCAGGTTGGCTCCCATGTTTGTCAAAACATCAATGATCCCTGATCTCAAGGGGTTAATTCCTACATTTCTAATCAATACTTCCGAGCCGGGAATGATTGCTGCCGCAACCATTATAAAAGCTGCTGCAGAAATATCGCCGGGTACTGTAACCTGCTTCCCCTTTAGGGTCGGTTTCCCCTTTAAAATAACCCGGCATTCCTCTGTTTCAATCTCAGCTCCAAATTGCTCGAGCATCAGTTCAGTATGGTTGCGGCTGGGGTAAGGTTCTTCGACGATCGTCTCACCATCGGCATAGAGGCCGGCCAGCAGCAGTGCCGACTTGATCTGGGCGCTGGCCCGCGGAGTCTTGTATTCAATAGGTGCTAAATTACCCCCTGTAACAGTAAGCGGTAGCTTATCAAGATCATCTTCAAATGAGGCTCCCATCTTCTGCAGGGGTTCAACAACCCTTTTCATCGGGCGCTTTTTTAAAGAATGATCCCCGGTCAAAATCGACTGAAAGGGTTGACCGGCCAGAATGCCCAGCAATAAGCGGGCCGTCGTTCCCGAGTTGCCGGCATCGAGCTCTTTTAAAGGTTTTCTAAGTTTCATGCCATGCCCGGTGATTAAAAGTTTACCTGCCCGCATGGTGATCCTTACACCCAGGCTTCGCAAACACTGGATAGTGGAGCGGATATCATCGGCATCCAGGAACCCACTAACTTCTGTAATCCCACGGGAAATAGCTCCGAGCAACAGGGCACGGTGGGTGATTGATTTATCGCCGGGCACCGTCAGTTCACCGGAAAACATTTCAGGTGGTGTAATTATAATGATCATTGCATGGCTCCTTGTTAAATTAGATTATTTTACTGAGTATGGTATAATAATAACTAGTTTTACTACCCTGTGCAAGTAAAGACTGAAGCACTTATCTAGAGTAAAAACTCGGAGGTTATATTATAGATGGAAGTATTTGCTTTTGTAGGTCACAGCGGCACCGGTAAAAGCCACCATGCTCCCCTGCTTGCCGCCAGGTTTGGCATTGAATATATTATTGATGACGGCTTATTGATTAAAGGAAACATGAACCTGGCCGGTCGATCTTCAAAAAGGGAAAATACCCGCTATGGGGCAATAAAAAGGGCCCTGTTTAAAGATCCTGAACAGGCCGGGCAAGTGAAAGAAAAAATTGCAGAAATTAAACCTGATCG
>PUKR01000063.1 GCA_003552365.1 Syntrophomonadaceae bacterium | reverse complement strand
GGCCGGCAACACTGTGAATTCTTGTTATTTCAAGGATTTCTTCCAGGGTAGGAGCTGGAAGAATTGAAGGCAGGCGTCGGGCAAGCATTGTTTTGCCACTGCCAGGGGGTCCGTAAAACAGTAGGTTGTGGGCACCGGCAGCAGCAATTTCCAGGGCCCGCTTGGCGGTCTCCTGCCCCTTTACTTCACTAAAATCCAGTCCGGGTTGCTTGGTTTCCAGGAAACTTTTTTTTAACGGCTCAACGTCTGATAGTAAACAATTGCCCCGCAGGTGCTCTACCAATTCAACAAGCGAAGAGGGACCCTTAACTGTAATATTTTCAACCAGGGAAGCTTCTTTGCTGTTGGCTTCAGGCAGAATCAATTCTTTATCCCGGTAGTGTTCAAGTTCGCTCAAGGATAGGGCCATGGCAAGGGCTCCATTTACACTGCGCAGGTTTCCGTTAAGAGATAGCTCGCCTGCAAACACTGAATTATCGAGTTTCCCGTTAATCGGAATCTGCCCGGTAGCGGCCAAAAAACCGACAGCAATAGCCAGGTCAAAAGCGGATCCTTCTTTTTTTATATCAGCCGGGGCCAGGTTGACGGTTACCCGGGAAAGTGGGAAGGAAAAGCCGCTGTTGCGAATGGCGGCCCTGACCCGTTCTTTTGCTTCGCGGACCGAAGCATCCGGCAAGCCAATTATATCGAAAGCAGGCAAACCGTCTGAGGTGTCAACTTCAACATCAAGAGGAATTCCATTAATACCAAGGATTGTACAGGAGTGAATTTTGGCGAGCATTTAAGGCCTCCGCAAGTAATATATTTTTTGAGCATGGAAATGCAGGTGTTACTGAAGATATAATTATTCTCCGGTTTTATTTATAATCCTTCAAAATATCATCACAATGAAAAATTTATTCAACCGGACCTCTTTTCTGATTAATAGCAACTATAGTATAATGATATTGTTTAAACCTATCTGAGGAGGGAATGATGATATGGATAAGTATGAGTGCCAGGTGTGCGGTTATGTTTACAACCCGTCCGAAGGAGATAGTGATGGGGGCATTGCTCCGGGTACCCCTTTTGAGGATCTTCCCGATGATTGGGTATGCCCGGTTTGTGGTGTAGGGAAAGAGGAGTTTGAAAAGATTTAAGCTTTGACCAATAAAAGTTACAGAGCAATCTATTTGGGAGGACTAATTATCCTCCTTTTTTTATTAATTTCTGAGTTTTATTCCTTGCCCGGGCAGTTTTTCCTTCTGGATGAAATTATTTAAATATGATATGATCCGCCTGGTTAATATTAAGAGATTTAGAAAGGAATTGTGCCATTGGATTACTATGAAACCTTAGAAAAACGCCATGAACCGGAGCCGGAGTGGCTAAAACATTTACAGCATCAGCTTAATCCGGCCCAATTTGAATTTGCTACGACAGATGACCCGGTTTTGCTTGGCCTGGCCGGACCGGGATCCGGCAAGACCAGGGCCCTGATTTACCGGGCGGCTCACTTAATTAAATGCGGAGTCAAACCGGAGCGCTTATTACTACTTACCTTTACCAACAAAGCAGCCGGTGAGATGAAAGAACGCCTCGAAGATCTGCTGGGTTTTTTACCACGCGAATTATGGGCGGGAACTTTTCATAGTATCGGGGCAAGAATTTTAAGAAGACACGCTTCCTTGATGGGTAGAACACCCAACTTTACTATCTTTGATGAAGACGACAGCCGGGCGGCTATGAAAAAAATACTGGCTTCATTCTCAATCAGCGATGAAGACCGCAAGCTGGTTATGCAGCGGGGGTTATTGGGCAGAATTATCAGCCAGGCCCGCAACTCCGGCCTGACCATTAAACAGGTAATGGAAGAAGATTATCCGTATCGCCTGGAATTTTTAGATACCATAAGCAACGTGGCCGAACTTTATGAACAGAAAAAAATAGAAAGCAATGCTTTTGATTTTGATGATTTGCTTTTATGCTGGCTAGGGCTGTTTGAAAAATACCCCGAAATTAAAGAACAATATTGCTACCGGTTTAAGCATGTGTTGGTCGATGAATTTCAAGATACCAACGTGGTCCAGGCCCGCATTATCGATCTTTTTGCCGGTAACTCGGATATCTGTGTGGTTGGTGATGATGCACAGTCCATTTATGCCTTCCGTTACGCCCAGGTGGGCAACATACTATCTTTTCCCGATAAGTATTCTCAATGTAATGTTGTGCGTATGGAGCATAATTACCGCAGCAGTCCGGAAATTGTGGAGCTGGCCAATTCATCGATTAGCCATAACCGGAAGCAGCTGCCTAAAAAATTATTTTCAAATAATCCATCCGGCACCTTGCCTGTGATTGCAAGAGTTTTTGACTCGCGCGAGGAAGCGCATTTTGTCCTGCGCACTATCAGGGAATTGCAAAATAACGGAATTTCCCTGGAGGAAATTGCGATTCTTTACCGCAGTTCATACCTGACCCCGGAAGTTGAATTTCTTCTTTCACGGGAAGGCATCAATTACCGCACTTACGGCGGGATCAAGTTTTTCCAGAAAGCCCATGTCAAAGATGTCCTGGCTTACTTAAAAGTAATTTATAACCCTTTTGATGAAAACTCCTGGCGCAGGATTGCTACGCTACAGCAAGGCCTGGGGCCGGCTACATTTGACAAGCTGTGGGCGAAACTAAAAAAATTTGATAACCCGCTTGAAGCTGCCCTGCAAGCTAAAGAAACTCCTCCAAGGGGAAAAGAGGGGTGGCAGGCATTATGTCAGACCTTGAACCTTCTTTATAACGGTGATCATAGTTATGTGCCCGGTTTAATCTCGTCGATCCTGAGCAATAACTACGACCGTATTTTGAAACAAAACTATCCTGATCAATATGAAGAAAGATTTAGCGGGATAGAAAGGCTGGCTATATACGCGGAGCGTTTTGAATCCATGGGCTCTTTTATTGAATCGCTGGCTTTAGAGGAATCGGTTTTTGCCGATACCAGTACCACTAAGAGTGGACCTTTAGAGCAGTTAACCCTATCGACGATCCACAGTGCCAAGGGCAAAGAATGGGACAGCGTTTTTATCATCGGTATGAACCAGGGGCAATTTCCCAGCAGCAGGGTAGGCCTCGGTGACCTTGATGAAGAACGGCGGCTATTTTACGTGGCCTCCACCCGGGCCCGTCACTATTTGTTTTTAACCACTTACAGGGAGGATTATCGAAATTACGGGGCAACCTCCGAAGGTCCTTCCCAGTTTTTAAGGGAACTCCCTTCGGAATGCTATGAACTGGCAGATTACGACAGGGAGTTTTGATTAACTTGCCAATTTAAAAAGTATTGGACATATTATAACCTGTTATAGTATAATATTGCTTAATTTTTGTAATATAAATGATAACAGACTTAATGACAAAGTTGTTAATTAAAGATTATTGTTCAAACGGGGCAAATAAACTATCAGAGGATATTGTAAAGGAAAAGTTTAATGGGACAACAAGATAAATTGGAACTGCTTTACCTTAATGCTCTAAACCGGGTTTCAGTGCTCGGCCCAAAACGGATCAAGATTTTACTTGATTATTTCGGATCTCCTGCCGAAGCCTGGAATGCTTCTTCGCACGAACTAAAAGCTCTTTTTGAACTGCAGAAGTATTTAAATCCTTTTTTAAAGGAAAGAGAAGCGATCGACCCGGAAAAAGAGTGGGAACGTTTAGTGGAGAAAAACCTTTCATGTATTGGATCGGATTGCCCCGGTTATCCCAACTTGTTGAAACAACTTCCTTATCCTCCGCCAATCCTTTATTACAGGGGTAACCTGGATAAACTGGCAAATCCCTCCATTGCCATAGTCGGCAGCCGCCGCGCCACTTTTTACGGCAAGGAAGTAGCCTGTAATTTGGCTGAAGAATTGGCTGATAACGGGGTCAGCATTGTTAGCGGAATGGCTCTTGGTATCGATACAGCAGCTCATATGGGAACATTAAAGAAAGATGGTTATACCGTAGCGGTGCTTGGCTGCAGTCTTGACCATTGCTACCCGTCCGAAAACAGGGAATTGATGGAGCAAATTTTAACGGATGGAGCAGTGGTTAGTGAATTTCCGCTGGATACACCTCCCCTGCCCAGACACTTTCCTCAGCGTAATCGCATAATCAGTGGTATTACCCTGGGGATAGTGGTGGTGGAAGCCACTGCCAAAAGCGGATCGCTAATAACCGCCAATTATGCATTGGAGCAAAACCGGGAAGTTTTTGCCGTCCCGGGTAATATTGGCAGTCCCTACAGCCGGGGTTGCCACCGGTTGATTAAAGAAGGGGCTCACCTGGTCGAGTCAGCAGCAGATATCTTTGCAGAATTATACCTGGGTAATATCTATGAAGAACAGTTAAGCCTTGACCTTGGTTCCAGTCCTGATCTTACAGCTACTGAGCAAAAGCTTCTTAGCCTTCTTTCGTACCAACCTGTTCACGTGGACAATATTATCAGAACAAGTGGGAGTAATGCTGCTGAAGTTATTACAGATCTTTTATCGTTGGAATTGAAAAAGTTGATCCGGCAAACTCCGGGAAAATATTTTTGCCGTATTTGAAAGTTATGGTAAAATACCTTTCGGAGAGTTATCTTATATTTCTTATTGATTTGAAGGAGTGTATCATGAATGAACCTGGTGATAGTTGAATCACCAACAAAGGCTCGAACTATAAAAAAATTTTTAAGCAAGAACTATAAGGTTATGGCATCCCAGGGACATTTAATTGATTTGCCGCGAAGCAAAATGGGTGTTGATATCGATGATAATTTTGAAGCTAAATATATTACAATTCGCGGAAAAGGAAAGATATTAAATGAATTAAAGAGTGCGGCAAAAAAAGCCAAAAGAGTTTTTCTGGCTGCCGACCCCGATCGTGAAGGTGAAGCGATCTGCTGGCATATCGGAAGAGCTTTACAGCTTGACCCTGAAAAGCCCTGCCGGGTTGAATTTAACGAAATCACCAGGGATGCTGTCAAGGATGCCTTTAAGAACCCACGCTTAATCGATTACAACCGGGTTGATGCCCAGCAAGCCAGGCGTATACTTGATCGGTTGGTCGGCTATTCGATCAGTCCGCTGCTTTGGCGTAAAATCAGAAGCGGTCTGAGTGCCGGAAGGGTGCAGTCTGTAGCTGTGCGTTTGATTTGCGAACGCGAAGAAGAGATCAATAAATTTGAACCTGAAGAATACTGGAGCCTCGATGCCCGGCTTCGCAATGACAGTAAAGGTGCCGGTTTTAAAGCTTCACTGGATCGATATAACCGAAAGAAGATCCATCTGGGTAATAAAAATGAGGTCGACAAAGTAATTAACGAAATAAAAAAAGAAAGGTTTATGGTCAATAAAGTAACCCGCAGCCAGCGCAAAAGGCGGCCTTTGCCTCCTTTTACCACCAGCAGCCTGCAGCAGGAAGCGTCAGCCAAGCTTGGATTTACCAGCCGTAAAACCATGAAT
>PUKR01000020.1 GCA_003552365.1 Syntrophomonadaceae bacterium | reverse complement strand
GTCGGCCCTACTGCCGCCGGTAAGACCGCCCTTGCTATCAAGGTGGCCCAAAAATTAAACACTGAAATAATTAGCGCTGATTCAGCCCAGGTTTACCGGTATCTTGACATCGGCACCGCCAAACCTTCCAAAGCTGAACAGGAGGAGGCCGCTCACCATCTAATTGATGTTGTCGAACCGGATCAGGCTTTTAGTGTTGCCGACTATCAAAAACTGGCCTTTGAAACCATAAACCAGCTATGGAGCCAGGGTAAGCTTCCTTTCATGGTCGGGGGAACCGGATTGTACATAAATGCGGTTATTTACAGGTACGCTTTCGGAACCAGGGGAGCAGACCCCGCCATGCGCAGAATTTATGAACAAATTGCTGATGAAGAAGGACTTGATCAGCTTTACGCCAGGCTTAAAGCACATGATCCCGAGGCTGCTTCCAAAATACATCCCAATGACCGTAAACGGATTATCAGGGCTCTTGAAGTTTACAGCCTTGAAAATAAGCCGATTTCCGAACAGGTCAAAAAAACAGACAGGCAAAACACACCTTACAACCATCTAATTTTTGGTCTTTACATGGACCGTGAACAGCTATACCGCAGAATTGAGCAACGGGTTGATCTAATGCTGAACCGGGGGTGGCTTGAAGAAGTCCGTGGTTTAGTGAACCGGGGTTATGGCGAAAACAATCCGGGGATGCAGGTGTTGGGTTACCGGCAGCTAATTGAATATCTAAAAGGGGAAAGAGGCTGGCTGGATACCGGGGCAGAAATAAAAAAGCAGACTCGCAACCTGGCTAAAAGACAGTTAACCTGGTTTCGCAGGGATAAGTCGATTCAATGGTTCGAAATAAGCAAGGAGGAGGATCTCGAGCATTTAACTGAAAACATTTGCGATATAGTGAAGGAAAAATTAACCTACCGCGCGAATAGTAGTAAGAGAAAGTAACCGCCAGAAATAGAAGGGAGTCAGGGAAATGAAAGGCGCATTTAATTTACAGGACACTTTTTTAAACCAAACCCGGAAAGAAAACATGCTTTGCACCGTTTTTTTAATCAACGGCTATCAAATTAAGGGGGTCGTCCGCAGCTTCGACAATTTTACCTTACTGCTGGAAGTTGAAGGTAAGCAGCAACTCATCTATAAGCATGCGATATCGACAATTATCCCGATACGCAATATCAACCTGAAAAGCCTGGAGAACAACCAGTCAGAAAACAGCTCCGCTTCTAAACCGGGTTCCGGTGAAGCCGGCGCTGAAAATCCTCCAGCTTAATATTTAACTTTACGTATTAATATTAATAAGGAGAGCTTAAATCTTTTTGCAATTATTCTCACCTTATATTAATCATGAACGATGGTTATGATGGGAAAAGACACTTCAACCGGGTGTCTTTTCTTGTAATTTAAGTTTTTTAATCCCTGGTAATCCGGAGAGGTTAGATTATTTGGTTGAAAATAGCAAGGAAAAAGCGATCATAGTAGGTTTAAATACCGGTAAAGCCGATGAAGATGTTGACCGCTCCATGGAAGAATTGGCCCTTTTGGCCGAGACTGCTGGAGCATCGGTAGCCGATCAGGTTGTCCAAAAAAGAAATGCGCCTGATCCGGCTTATTACGTGGGACGTGGCAAGATCGAAGAACTGATGAGCCTGGTAGAGATGCACGGCGCTGCAATGATTATTTTTAACGATGAATTATCTCCTTCACAGATCCGCAATATTGATCAGCTTACCGAGGCCAAGGTAATTGATCGTACCAATTTAATCCTTGATATATTTGCCCGCAGGGCCCTTTCAAGGGAAGGAAAACTGCAGGTGGAGCTGGCCCAAATGAATTACCTGCTGCCCCGCTTAATTGGCCTGGGAAACCAGCTGTCCCGACTGGGCGGCGGCATCGGTACCAGGGGGCCCGGTGAAACCCAGCTTGAAGTCGATCGCCGGGTAATCAGGCGCCGCATCACCGATCTAAAAAAGGAGATAAAATCTTTACGAAAACATCGCTCCCTGCACAGAAAACAGAGGGAACAGAACCGTTTAAATATTATCAGCCTTGTTGGATATACCAATGCCGGCAAATCAACCCTGATCAACGCTCTTACCGGCGCAAAGTTATATACCGAAGACAAGCTGTTTGCCACCCTGGATCCTATCGTCCGCAGGGGGACACTAAAGGGCGGTCAGGAAGTATTGTTTACCGATACGGTCGGATTCATAGAAAAACTGCCCAGGCAGCTGGTAGCCGCTTTTCAGGCTACCCTGGAGGAGCTGCTTTCCGCCAATTTACTCCTGCATGTAGTTGATTTAAGTCACCCGGATTACTATAAACAAATTAAAGTGGTTCGCGAACACTTAGCTGCAATCGACCCGGAACACCATCGCCGTGAACTTTTGGTATTCAATAAAGTTGACCAGGTGGAAGCAGGCTCGGAAAAGACTTTTTTGGCCCGCGAATTTCCCTCGGCTACTTTTATCTCGGCAAAAACCGGGGAAGGCCTGGATCAATTAAAAGAAAATATCGCTGCTAATATTAACCAGCAGCGTTGGAACCTGAAAGTGTTTATTCCATACAGCGAAGGAAAACTCTACTCGGAGTTGCAGGAAGAGGGAGAAGTCCAAAGCGTTAAATCAAAACCCGAATACCTTGAAATTATTGCGGCAGTAGACGCAAAAATGGCAGCCAAGCTTGAACCTTATACAGAAGATACTTTCCAAAAACCTTCAACAAACAACAGCGATCCGGATAAAGATTAAATAGCCGGGTTAAACTTTCCTGAACAAGCCAATTACTTTCCCTAAAATACCTGCCTCCTTTGTGTATATCGGTTCGTAATTATTGTTTTCAGGCTGCAGGCGATAACCATCTTTTTCAACATACAGTCGCTTGACAGTAGCTTCTTCACCGAGGAGGGCAGCAACAATCTCGCCGTTTTCAGCGGAATTCTGTTGGCGAATAATAACATAATCCCCGTCTTTAATGCCGGCATCAACCATGCTGTCTCCTTTAACCCTTAGCACAAAGCAGCCTTCATCAGCATATATAGCCGGGGGTACCGGAAAATAACCTTCCTTGTTCTCTTCGGCAAGGATCGGTTGGCCGGCGGTAATCCTTCCAATCAGGGGGGCGAATACACATTTTTCTTCCGGTTCGGCAACGGGATCGCCGTCAAGGTTGCGTAAAAGTTTTATGGCCCTTGGTTTCGTAGCCATCCTGGAAATATAGCCTTTACTTTCCAGGCTGTCGAGATGGCCGTGCACCGTGGCGGTCGAACTAATCCCCAGGGCTTTACAGATTTCACGAACCGAAGGGGGGTAATTCCAGCTGGCAACTTCCTGCTCAATAAACTCTAAGACCCGTTTTTGCTTATCGGTAAGCGGTTCCAATCTATCGCCCTCGCAATCTGGATATTATCCGAATTTTACTTGTAATTATAGCATTGTTTAAAAGGGGTGGCAAACTATTGTTTGACCTTGTTTTAGTCTTTAGCGGGCTATACTCATGATTTTCTTGGAGAAACCTGCCACAACCTTCGTTTGCATCCCTTTAAAATAATCTCTGAAAAAAGCTTTTAACAGTTATAAGCAGGGGGGCGGAACCAATCAAAAAGTATTATATTTTTTAACGGCTCCGCCATATCTGCTAACTCGAAATCGATCAAACACTAATTAACTAGTAGCCAGTTTAGTCTGTTCATGGTTACTTATTAAGTCGCTGCCATTTATCTTTAAGAGCTTATTTAAACCGTTCAAATAAGCTTTAACACTGGCTTCAATAATATCCGTGCTTGTCCCCCGGCCGGTTATTGTGCGGTCCTGGTATGCCATATTGACCTGGACTTCACCAAGGGCGTCGCGACCGTGGGTGACTGCGTTAATCGCGTATTTTTCAAGGGTTATTGGCATCCCGGTTATTTTATTGATCGCATTGTATGCTGCATCAATCGGCCCCGAGCCTACTGCCATTTCTTCAATTTTATTGCCGTCTTCTTTAATCAAACGGATTACCGCCGCCGGAATGCTCTTACTGCCGCTAACTGTTTGGAGGTAGTCAAGTTTGTAGAGCGGTTCGGTTGCCGAAAGATGATCGAGCACTAAGGCCTCAAGATCTTCCGGGTAAATTTCTTTCTTTTTATCAGCCAGATTTACAAAATGGTTATAGATAACTTCAAGCTGCTGGTCATCCAGGAAAAAGCCTAATTTATTTAGTTGATCAAGGACCGCATGTCTTCCGGAACGGGCAGTAAGACACATCTGGGCGGCAGTCCCGCCTATTAAACCCGCATCAATTATCTCGTAAGTTTCTTTATTCTTCAAAACTCCATCCTGGTGAATACCTGAAGAGTGGGCAAAAGCATTAAGCCCCACTACCGCTTTATTTGATGGAACCGCAATCCCGGTCAACTTGCTAACCAGTCGGCTGGTCCTGTATATCTCTTGAAAATTAAGGTTGGTATGATAAGAAAAATAGTTCTGCCGGATTCGCAGAGCCACGGCTATTTCTTCTAATGCGGCATTGCCTGCTCTTTCACCGATACCGTTGATGTTGCACTCTACCTGGCGGGCCCCGTTTTTAATCGCTTCCAGAGAATTGGTCACAGCCATACCCAGGTCATTATGGCAGTGGACGCTTAAAATTGTTTTATCCATACCGGGAATCTTTTCTTTCAACCGTCTAATCATTGCCCCAAATTCCTCGGGGACAGCATAACCCACTGTATCCGGAATGTTTATGGTTGTCGCTCCGGCTTTAATAACCGCTTCAATCAACTCATAAAGGTACTCTTCCCTTGCCCTGGTAGCATCTTCGGGAGAGTACTCGATATTAGTTGTAAACTGCCTTGCATATTTAACTGCACTTACTGCCTGATCAAGAAGTATTTTAGGATCTGCTTTGTGCTTATGTTGCATGTGAATATCGGAAGCGCCGAGGAAAACATGAAGGCGGGGGTTTTCCGCATCTTTTATCGCTTCCCAGGCTTCATCAATATCTCCCGGAACAGCCCTGGCCAGCGCACAAATGGCAGGACCCTTAACCTGGCGGGCAATTTCTTGCACCGCCTGCTTCTCTCCGGGTGAAGATACCGGAAATCCTGCTTCAATAATATCAACCCCCAGTCGGCCTAACTGCCTGGCTACCTCGATTTTTTCTTCATGACTCAAGCGTGCGCCCGGTGTTTGTTCACCGTCCCGCAAAGTACTGTCAAACAGAAAAATCCTCTCACTGCCGTTTCCTTGAATTGATCCTTGTTTGTCCATTGCTATCTCCTCCGATTCTTTTAAATTATACAAAAAAAGCTTTCGTCAAGAGACGAAAGCATATTCGCGGTACCACTCTTCTTGGCGGCATAACATCTACCGCCCACTCTTAGCTATAACGGAAGAACCCGGCCAATTCTAATTCCGTTTATATTAAACGGTTTCGGTTGGCAGCTTACGGAGGAGTTCACAGTATCAGTCATTACTGCCTTTCACC